>JAFGTK010000332.1 GCA_016934135.1 Deltaproteobacteria bacterium
CGTTGACGAGTATATTCTCCAGCAGCTTATACTCTGCAACAGCGCGCTGAGAGAGTTCGCTGTTCTTTGATTCCATGGCGTATTTCAGGGTTATTCTCCTTGAGAGCTCCTTTCCGATGGTGAGCTTTACGGTCTCTGCCGAGTCTTCCTGGTCCGCTTCACTCTCAATCTCAAGAATATCCAGCCCGGTGGCTTCCTTGATATCTTCGCCATACCGTGATGCAACGAGCGTGGCAATCATGGCGGAGGTGGACTGCGTGCTTCCCCCTTCTCCGCTTATGAGTTCCCGTGATGTTTTCCCGAGGACGATCAGAGAGAGAATATCGTTATCTTCCTCTTCGGGATCGGACCTGAGAGAGAGATTCAGGGCATCCGGGGTACCGGCAACCTCCAGATAGATCGTCCAGTCACGAATGGTGACTCCGCTCTCCAGATCAATCGTGGCCTCGGTCTGATACGGGTTCAGGAAGTCTACTACCCCTCTGGTCACATTGAATGTCCTGTTTCTGAATTCAATCGTGCCCGATTCCACGGTTGCCCTGCCGTTGATAACAGGATTATTCAGGGTCCCGGTAATGGTAAGATCAGGATTGATATCCAGCAGGGCAAGATTGTTGTCCACATACAGTGGATTTCTGCGCTTCACAGAGATATCCACCTCCATATTCTTGAAAAACGGCATGGTGATCTGTTTCCGCGATGACTTAACCTGCGGCTTCTTCTCCACGATTGTCCTGAGCCCTTCCATGAGATTCAATTTGATATCGCGGTAATAGGTGCCCTCAAGGAGAACCGCCTCGCCCTGCATAAGGGATTCTTCCGGAGTACCTTCAAGCCTGAGATCCAGGTCGGCAAACAGGTCCATGGTGTCGGGAATGCCCACAGGAAGAGATCTTGCGCGGAGTCTGAAGCCGAGCCGCTCAGGAACGAGATCCTTTAGTTCCATCTTGCCGGCAAGGTTGAACCCGCCGTCTCCGAGGCTGCCATCGATCTTCTCAAACAACACCATCTGAGAAGTGATCGTGATGTGTCCTGAAGTATCGTGCAGTTGTTCTTCGATATAGGGGACCTTCATGCCGATCCCCTGCAGGGTAATATCCGATTGTATCTCTGCCTTTTTGCCGGAATCCTCCAACTGGGCCGTGAAGAGGACCCTTCCCTCAATATCTTCAATATGTTGTACAAAGGGCTCCATAACCTGCAGCGGGATATCTCCCGAGGCATTGAGCACAAAACCACCGCCGAGTTTTCCGGTGCCGTTGATATCGACCCAGCCATGGTGGCCGAGAATGATCCGGGTTTGCGGGATGGATACGGATGTCCCGGTTATCGTGGCCTTGAGACCATCGCTGCGGACAATCTCGCTGTCTCTGAAGAAGATGTCCAGGTGCGTTACCTCTATGAGTGCCTGCAGATCCCTTGAACCCTGCATATTACCTTCGGCTTTGATCCTTCCGTCCGCACGGCCTTTCAGATCCGGCATCCCGCCGAGAACGAAGTAGGGAGAGATGTCCGTGTGATCAAATACCGCCAGGAAAGAGAACTCCTTTTCATCCAGATGATATGACCCGGAGAATTCAAAATCCAGATTTCCCGAGATGCGTGCCTCATGATCCTTTAGGTCGATCGTGACTGCCATCTCCCCGGGTGCATTTTCCTGCATGACCAGGCCAGTGAGGGCTGCCCTGCCCTTCAGAGAAGGATTATCAAGTGATCCCTGACCGGACAAATCAAGACGAACCATGCCCTGGGCAGCTTTGTTGCCTTCAAGTGCATGAATGCTCTGAAGAAAGATCTGCCGGCTTGCCAAGTGAAATGCGTATTCCTTCTGAAGCGACACCCACCCGGAACCCGCAATCATCTCGTCTTCACTCAAAAAAACGCTCAATTCATCCACGACGAACCGTTCATTATCAATCCTGGAGGCAAGCACAGCCCTGTGAATCTTCTGAAATCCAAGGTCGAGCTCTTCTCCTGAAAGGTTCAAGAGCCCTTCGGGATGCCTGATGCTTCCTTCGACCCTGCCCTGAACAGACAGTTTCCCTGCATATCCCTGGTGAATATCTTCCAGAAAGATCCCGTCGCCTTTCAGTGCAATCCGGAGGGGCGGGTCTTTGAGATAGGCATGCCTGTCCGGATCAAAGACCTTGATTGTACCTTCTGCAAGAAGTGTTGAATTCCTGTTCCGGGCAAGGATCTTTTCAAGAAATAGTGTTCCCTTCTTCAAGGTGCTCCTCACCTCCATGCCGCCGATTCGTACACCCCCTGTCGAGACACCGTTGCCGTCCAGGGTGAGCCTGGCATCCGGAAAAGATATTGTGCCGGTGATGACTACTTCGCCAGCCCACGTTCCGTCAATGTCGGGGCTTGTTATAAAGTCCTGCACCTCGATATCTGAAAGTGCAGCGGTGAAACTGACAGGACCATCAGTGGTGAATTCCGGGAACTTTTCATACATCCTGACAGACCCGGCCCCCTGTATCTTCGAACCCCGGTTTTCCAGGGCAAACCGGGTGATCTTCAGCATGCCGGAGGGATCCAGACCGGCCGTGCAGACAATGTCGCCCAGGGCAATTTTATTGTAACGGATCTTTTTCCCGCTGAGATCAACCTGGATCTGCGGGGCATCAAGGGTCTTTGAAACATGAGCAACAAGCCATATCCGCCCGCCCCCGCCAATGCCGAAAGGCTCCAGTTCCTCCTTCAGATCGGGCACATCCAGTTCCATGCGGATATCGAGTTCCCGACTGGAGAGGTCCAACCATCCGGCACCTGCAAGCGTGTTTATACCGGAGATCGCTTCAAGGTCATGAATCCAAACGACGCTATCCTCAATCCGTGCAGAGTACTTCATCGAAATATCAACAGGAGAGCCTGCTTCATTGATCAGCATATCCCTGCAAACCATTTCCGCAGACATTAGTACCCGGATCTTCTCTGGTGAAATGCCCGTGCCGGTGAGAGTGATCGTCGGGGCAGCAATACCCTTCATGGAGGTCTCCTCCGGCAGCAGTTCTGCGAGGTCCAACCCGGTGCCTTCTGCCGAGAGTGTGTAGGTTATCTCCTCCGGGTCTCTGTTTTCGGATAACAACCCATCGGGGAAAGCCTTTGAGAGGTCCGCACTGCCCTGCACCAGAATATTCCCTGATGCCGCTGCGAGATGTGCCTTCTCGAGAGTAACAACCATGTCCTTGAGCCCCAGATCAATCTCTGCAGCCTTCACCTGTCTCCATCCAAGAACCCCCCCGCCATAGTCAAGGTGTACAAAGACCTCGGGATCATCCAGGTTCCCTTTTAAAATGATCCCGGCTGAGAGCTGACCGGTGAGATCCGGGGACAGACTGAAGGCATCCCTCAGTTCAGAAAGCGATATCACCACATCAGCATTAAGATCGAACCGGGGCCTTTCTAAGATGTCTGCTATTGCACCCCGGATGCTTATGCTTGAGAAACCTGTCCCGGCCTGGATAATGACGGGATCGAACACATCCTTTCGAAATGATGTCTGTGCAAAAAACTTCTGCAGGCCGGCATGCATGTCTTTGCCTGCATAGCTCGCACGGGTGAACTGACCTTGAAAATTAAGCTCCTGAGCAGACAGATCTCCGTTAGCCGCAAGCTGTATACCGGAGATATCCGCCTGCACTGAGCCGTCACTATCTTCGTAGTGCACGCTCCCGTTCGTAAGCGAAAGCTGCTTCACGATGATGTTGCGGACAAAGCCTGTGCCTTGATCTTCTTCAGAAGATTCATCCGACGCGCCCTGATATACCGCACGCACGATACGGAGATTTTCTTCACGATCAAGGCTGAAATCCAGGAAGGGATTCTCTATAGTTGCTTCCTCAATCACCACATCGCCCTTTAAGAGGGACAGCCAGGATATATTGACAGCAAGATCCCCGGCCCGGACAACCTGTTTTCCCTCGGGATCTGCGAGAACACCAGCAGCAATTTCCAGTTTACCTCTCAAAACAGAACTGTGCAGCTGTCTGCATGAAAGCGTACCGGGTATCGAGTTGCTGATCGCATCCAGAACGAACCTCTGCCCGTGACCGGTCCTCATATATCCGTCAAGGCCGAGAGCAAAGGCCACCGCGAGCGCCGTCAACATCCCCATAAAAATAAACACACCTCTGATACGTGTTTTTGTCATATGGCCTCAACCAGCAGAGCTAACATGCATCCGCATATTCGGTCCTCTCCCTTATTGTACGACCAGGTCTTTCAATATGGTCATATCGAAAGACTGAAAAAAACTACTCCATGAGCCAATTGCAAAACATATAAACCGATATTGATTAATCAAGCATACCACTTATGGGTAAAGCTGTCTATTAATCGTATCAGGCTCATTTTGGTGGTACGATGACCATTCAGGGCCTTTTATTCCTGTTTTCAGACATAGTTTCCCCTTAGTCGTTTCATGACAACCGTACATATTAGCTCTACTACAGATTTTGCCTTTCTCAACAAAGCAGGCCGAACAACTGATTCGCCGTTATGACAATAAACCCGAACATGAGATGCGCCATTACCTTGGATGCGCCCTTTACTCGGATATGACTGCCGCCATGATTGTCCTTCAGATAGGAATTCACCCGCTCAACAGAGCTCCGTTGAGCAAACCTGACCTTCTTTGCCGGGTCCAGAGGGATTTTCTCCCCACGCCTCGGGTTGGGATCAATGATCGGCTCGTGAGAAAGTTTCTCGCTGAATTCACTGATCTGTGGCGCATCGTAGGCCGCATCCATGAGGTCATACAGGCTCGTCACCCGTTGCGAGGTCATTTGCATAAGCGGTATCGCCGCCTGGGAATCATGCAGTGATGCGGAAGTTAACAATGCACTCACCGGAATGTCACCATCAATACAGTCGATATGCAGCTTATATCCCCTCCAGGTCGCCTTGTATCCCTTGCTGTTTTTCTTGGTTCCCACATCACATCGGTACGGAAGATCCTTCAGGTTCTCTTCAAGTCTTCGTCCCCCCTGAAGATCCAGCCTCTTCGGTGGCTTGGGGGCAACTTCTTCTCCACGCCTGGGGCGACCCCGCTTCCTCTTCGGCAATACCGTGGCTTCTTCTTGCTGCTTCTTTACCGCCTTCTCTCTGGTCTCAATGGCCGTTGCGTCCCGACTCACATGCCCAACGATTTTCTCTCCGCAGTATGCCTTCACCATGGCCTCGTGTATCTTCTGCGGCAGACACCCCTGTGCATATTCGGCAAACGCCCGCGAAAAAGTCGACTCCGATGGAATGTCCCCCCGACTCTCCCAACCGCATAACCGTCTCAGATTCTTGCAGCCCCGGAGGTATTCTATGAGAACTTTCGTCGTCTCAAAATTGTACACCGCCTTGGCTACAAATGCCTTGGCTATCGCTACCCTGTCTTCGCGTTTCCTGCCTATTCCTATCCACAGATACTCTCGCATGTGCCGGGCCAAATCCATGAGAGATACAACCTGCACAAACTGCTGCTCCTTCTCGCTCAATGGATCCAGCCTCTCTTCCAGCCATGGAAAAGTCTTGTTTGTGTGGTATGCCAGATATCGAAGAGAGTGCTCATGATAGCTCCTTCCTTTTTGTTCTCGCAAACAAAAGGATAGAGCATTCTCTTCATCTTTTCAACAAGTTATATGTGCTCTGCACATTATTATCGCTAATCGTTAATTTTGCAATTGACTCCGATTGTTTTTATGTTCATTTCTTTGATCGCACAATGACAATTTTGCATGGATGACAAAATTGGACGAACTTCAGTTTCGCCCGAAGGGTGAGGCACATGGATGCAGCGAGTCAAACGAACCAAAGAAGTGCATCCCACGAAGCCACATAGTTAGAGGGTTTTCTCAGTTCGAGCCATGAAGAATGTATTACCCTGACAACAAAGGCTTCTTGAGTTGTACACACGCTGTTTATTAAAGACATTATTTTCAATAATGCCTTGTTCATTTCTTTGTTACCTATGTCCTTGACTCGTACACCCCGGGAACCCGCCCTTCGGGCACGTTCGCTCCCTCGGAGAAAATCTGCAAGCAATTAAACTCGCTGCGCTCAGACAAAATTGCTCGTTATTCGGATTTTCTCCTCACTCGTTCACCGGGTTCAAGGGGTTTTTCCAATCTGCTGCCAAGTTATTCCAATAGAAGCTTTGAATTTGTCGGATATAAGGAATTTTAGATCTTCAGAGATTATGTGCACTCTTGGGAAGGTGTTACTATTATCACAATATCTGTGAAATTATACCTGCTCATAAAATGAATATCACGTGCCAATATCTTGAATTCTCTAGGGAGTTCCTCTTGGTCCAGATATCTCCAGCAGATCATCAGTTTCGAGGTGTTGCTGAAAAGAACGGTTTATTACAGAAATCAACACGTAAGAGTCTTGTCCTCTGAGCAATGAAAGTTATGATATAAGATATAAGTAATCCATTTCTTTGACGGGCATCATCTATAAATTAACGTCTAAATAGGAGAACAGTTATGAAGCTCAGAACAAAACCAGGAGTTGTTTTCAGCACAATGATCCTCGGAGTCATCATGTCCCTGACCGGTTGCGCAATGACCGGCATGCAACGATCAGCAAAGACCGACACCACGATGGAGAAGGTGGAACAAGATTATAATGAAGCAGTTGCACAGGTGGAAGTCACAGGGGCGTCGCTGGGAGATCTTGTCAAACTCGGCCAGTCGGATGTTAAGGAGGCTTTTGAGAAATATTCTGATAACGTCGATAAGATGGAGGACCTGGGAAAAAGGTTGTTCAAACATGCCGACAATATGAACTCTCAGGGCAAGGATTACTTCGCAGAGTGGCGGAAGCAGGGGAACACGTACACAAACCCACAGATACAGGCTCTCAGTGAACAGCGTCGAGCCGATTTGAGTGCGGTCTTCGCCAAGATATCCGAGGCAAGCGTAGGCGTGAAAGGTGTGTTCAAAGCTTACCTGTCCGACATCAGGGAAATTCAGACTTACCTCTCGAACGACCTCACGCCTAAGGGAGTCGAGGCCATTATTCCGACTGCCGAGACGGCCTTAAAGGATGGCGAAAGTTTGAAGGATGCAATTATTCCCGTGCTATCCGCTATCGGCAGCGCAAGGGCAGAGTTGACTCAGGGCGGGGCAAAATAGGGAATCAACAGGAGACTTTGCATCTGCGTACAGAATGTTTTACATTCACCAATCTCAAAAATGATGGGTGGCTTGAGGTAATCGATGGTTACCCTGTTTGAAGGTGGCAAAAGGAGATTTATACTCGCTGATCCGAGAGACAGACTACATATCTATAAGAACTCATGGCTCCTGCTGGAATACACATATCTTCGATAACTCATAACTTTCTTGGGATCTGATATTTTCAATATTTCTCACAGGTATATGTACAGTATTGACGGCTGTACCAATCCATCTAATACTATAAAGATTTTTTCCTGATCCATGAATTTCAGCACGTAAAACGGGGCCCCTCGAAGACGATGAGTGAGCTGAGGGAAAATCCGGTAAACGAGCAATTTTGTCTGAGCGGAATGA
>JAFGTK010000062.1 GCA_016934135.1 Deltaproteobacteria bacterium
CCTGTGTGGCCGTGATATCCGCCTGAAGCGGAAATAATCTTTATCCTGCCTGTGTATCCCCTGGCAAGCTTTATTGCCAGGTCGATGGCCTCGCCCCCGCCGACACCGAATACCGTATATGTTATGTCTCCGGGTGTAAGCTCAGAGAGTCTTTCAGCCAGGATGCCCCGCTGCTCGCTGATAAGATGATGATTGCCGATATCCAGTTCGCTAAGGCTTTCCCTGAGGGTGCCCACCACACCGGGATGTGAATGGCCGAGGTTGAAAACACCGCCGTTGCAGTGGCAGTTTATCAGCCGTTTTGAGGTTGCAGCATCCCATACAAAAGGCCCCTGCCTGCGGCCGAATACAAAATCAATGCCCACGCTTTTGAAGAAGTCTGCCTTGCCGCTGGAAACATGATGTGAGAACCGGGAGATTATAGAGTCTTTCGAATCCGTTCCAATGTATTTCATGAGAAACCCCTCATCATAACACGCTATGGATACATGCTAAAAAATAATAGCTTTTCTTTTTTTAGTCTATTGCAGCGCTGCAACAGATACAACATTCCCCCATATGGATACTTGATGCAATGAAAAAATTACTTCTTTAATATATGTACACTATCAGTTGTTTGATAAAAATAGTGTAACAAAAAACAGTATGTCTCCTTTTCTACTTATTTGAACTTATGGTAAGTTGAAATACTTATTCTGATATAGTAAATATGGAAACATGATTTTTGTCATAAAGTCATTTCTCTTCATTGCAGTGGTTTTCCTGATCGGAAAGGAGGCGTAATGAAAAAAAATTTATTCCTTATATGTCTTTTGTTAGGCTTGACAGGAATAATCATTCTCTCATGGGGTTGGTGTTCAATCAATGATACCTCCCCGACTGCAAAACAGCAGGAGGACCCATTCTATTTCGGCATCCCTGAAAAACCCGTGTATTCGAAGTCCGTTGTAGATTCACCGAAAAGCAGCTATGTATTTGATCCTGTCCTGCAGTTTGATCTGGTCAAGCACGATTTCATTGTCAGGAACACCTCAGACAAGATGCTCGAACTTAAGAAGGTAGAGTCCTGTTGCGGCAGTCTGATAGAATCCTACACTCGCCAGATACCGGCAGGCAAGGAAGGGGTCATAAATACAGTACTACTGACCAATCGACGCGGAGGTGAGGAGATACATGGTACCATCCGCGCAACGACCAGTGATCCCGAGAATCCTGAATGGACTATCGACATCTCCTGCTACGTGGATAAGTTTGCCGACATCTCTGATTATACTATCATGTTGAACGGATCCTGGCGCACTGCCATCGAGGGGTCATCCGTTATCATTCCTACAGATAACTATCCGTTTCAGATTACCTCCCTCAAGGCGAAACGTGGGATCTACATCATGTATGGATACCGGGAGATAACTCAGGATGACAAGAAAGGATACCTCATATGGGCAAAAAATATAAGAAAAGAAGCCGGGGTCATTCGAGACACAATCTACATACAAACAGACAATCCGGCAAGACCGCAATTCATGATCCGCGTTCAGGGCAAGCTGACTGACGGATAGAACTATTCGCCTTCCGCCGGTTTCTTCCGGTAGATATCCATTGTTACTTTATCACCGCTGATCAGCATCGTGGCAAGGACATTCTCGTTGATGAACCTGGCTATATGGGAGATGGTCTTTCCGTAATAATCCATTTCCCAGTAAAATTCCTTTCTCTCCGGGTCGTACATATAGGTCCTGGGTGTTTCGAAGAAGGTATAGGTCCTGGTGGTAGCCTCATCCGGGTAGAATATGAAGGTACCGTCCCTCTGGGGCACCAGGTTAAAGCCGTTTACCTCCTCTTTCCAGTCATCTACACTCACCCAGCCGCCCAGCCAGAAATCTTGTGTGGGTTCATCTCCTGTCTGGACAACACTATCGAGCAGTGCAATATCTTCCACATATTCGACTTCGAGATCGTAAATCTGTTTCTTGATTTCTTCAATGTCCATCGGATGCTCTACGAGGGCTTCTGTTTCACTTTCTATCTCATGATCTTTTGTCTCAACCTGATACTCGGGATAGCTTCTCTCAACTGGGGGCAGAGTGATTTGCCGGGGCATTAATTGCGGCTCAGGCTGAACTTCGGCAACTGTAACGGGTTCTGTTCCATCGGCGATAAAAAAGTAAAATCCGAAGACTAGCAACAGAATACCGGTCAGAATAAGGAGTATATTTTTTTTATTCATTGTGCCTGTTTCTTTGACGTCATCACCAAAATACTATCATCCCGATGGTCTCCGCGATCAGGTCCGGCACAAGCCTTTATCCAGGCAAGAGAACACACGTTCCACTGACCGTCAGAGTGGCATCTGGCTTCTCAATACGGCTTGAACAGCAGCGTTCCCCCAGTAGAGGAACGCTGCTTACCTTCACAAGCCGGAGGACTCATCAGTTCATCGATACATTGATCCTTCTACCATTGCATCCCATATCAGGTTGGCCAGAATTTCCGAGCCGGCGTACGTCGGATGGATATCGTCTGATTTGATGTGAGTGGGCAGAATGTAGGGTCTCGAGTCTACGAGAAGAGCCTTATAATCCGTTCCGATGAAGACGGCTGGATACATGGAGAAGTATTCTGGGAAAATACCCGGATATATCCAGTCATAGGCATAATCGATGGCCTCGTTCTTCTCTATCTCGTCGCCTTTCACATGATAGTAGCCAAGCCACGTGCAGTCGTTGGGCGATTTATTATACATGTTGTTTATCATGAGTTCCATTTTGTCCCCGATGTAATCGAGGACATCGATGCATCCCAGGGTCAGCGGGTCTGAATCGCAGTCCATGGATCCCTGGAGAATGTCATTGGCGCCACCGTCGGCTATTACAGTCTTCAGGGTTGTCCTGCCGAGTGCTGTGTTCAGCTGACTCACGATAGCTGCAATCTTGGCACCGCTCACTGATCTGTCTTTGTAGCTTTTGCCGGATAACGATTTCAATACGGTATGGATATCACCGGATAAATCGAAAACCGAATCGCCCACGATCTGGACATCATATTCATTTGCCCGGGGATTATGAAGATCAAAAGAGCATCCAGTCGTAGCCAGGGTCATTCCCGCAAAGATGCCGATTACCAATAAAAGCTTTATTAGTTTCATAAACCTCCTCCTTGTATGACTACTACAGTTCACTGACATAATCGTCAGTGATTCTGTCATGAAAAACTGCACCCTGTGAAACACACATGCCGTATAATGGCTATATGATAAAATTGTATTATGTATTACAGATTTAAATAATAGCGAAATTATAAAAGTCAAGTATGGGATTTTCTGATTCTGGTTTCATAAAATACGCATCGGAATGATAGAAGAAAATGGGACGTCCCTTAGGTTCCCCAGGACCGGAATCCATTGAAGGACATACTTCCTACCCAGGCACAGGTATATACAAAGAAAATCTCAGAGCATAGAATTGACATTTCATATGCTATCGTTATTTTTAATAAAAGTATTGTTTCTGCCACATGGCATTGCGTTTTAATATACATATAATACCGGCAGAACTTCACGCCCCCCACGAAAAGTTCAATGTAATGAAGCTGTCGTGACTATGATCGGTTCACCTTTGGTTTAAGGTTTTTTTATTTTTCAAAGCTTGTACGCAGAGACAAGATCGAAAGGAGGAGTAACTATGGCAAAGATGCTGATGATTTACCCCGACAGATGCACAGGGTGCCATAACTGTGAACTGGCATGCTCTTTTTTCCACGATGGGGAATTCAGACCCCACACCTCCCGGATGCATGTGTATTCCTGGGAGGTGGAGGGCTTTTCCATGCCCACGACCTGTGTCCAATGCGAGGATGCCCCATGTGTGGCAGTGTGTCCCACAGGCGCCATGTTTGAAGATCCCGGAAACAACAGGGTTGCCTGGGACGAGGCAAAATGCATCGGCTGCCGCATGTGTACACTGGCATGTCCCTTCGGGGCAGTGGTCTTCGAAAGCGCCAAGAGGCGTATCATCAAATGCGATCTGTGTGATGGAACACCGGAGTGCGTGCGGATCTGTCCCACATGCGCACTTGATTATGTCGAGGAGACCGATGCGGCAAAGGCCAGGAAGAAGGCTGTCGCCGTAGAGTTCAAGAAAACATTCGAGGAGGTGGCCCGATGAACGGTTGGATCGGAACGATAGTACGGGTGGATCTGACTGCCGGAACCGTTAAGAAGGAAGCCCTTGATCCCGCGCTTGCCAAAAAGTTCATCGGCGGGCGAGGCCTTGCGAGCAAGATCCTGTCTGACGAGATCGATCCCCAGATAGATCCTTTGAGCCCCGGCAACAAGCTTATCTTTGCGTCAGGCCCCCTCAACGGGACCTATGCCCCGTCTGCCAGTCACTACAATGTCGTGGCAAAAGGGCCTCTCAACGGGACCATCGCGGCATCCAGTTCAGGCGGGATCTTCGGACCCATGCTCAAATATGCCGGTTATGATATGATTATTTTCGAAGGCAAGGCGAAAAAACCGGTCTATCTCTGGATAAAGGACGCCGAGATAGAGATCCGCAGTGCAGAAGATTTCTGGGGCAAAAATACAGTGGAAACCACCGAGGAAATCCGTGCCGCCACCGATGAAGAGGCAAGCGTAGCCTGTATCGGGCCGGGAGGAGAAAGGCAGGTTCTCTTTGCAAACGTGATGAACGAATGCAACCGGGCAGCGGGCAGATCCGGTGTTGGTGCGGTGATGGGGTCAAAGAATCTGAAGGCCGTCGCAGTACGGGGAACAGGGGCTGTACGCGTCAGCGACAATGATGCCTTCCGCATCGCAACGGACAAGGCGAGCAAAAAGATCAGGGAACACGAGGTGGGCGGCACCGGGCTGCGCAAATATGGAACGGATGTCCTTGTGAACATTCTCAATGAAATAGGCGGACTTCCCACCAGAAACTTCCGCGAATCGTATTTCCCGACCGCAGACAAGTTAGGCGGCGAATCCCTGGCTGAGAAGGTCCTTATACGCCCCCGCGGTTGTTTCTCCTGCATCATCAGCTGCGGCAGGGCAACCAGGGTGAAAAACCCGAAGTATCAGGGCATGGGAGAAGGCCCCGAATACGAAAGCGCATGGGCATTCGGCCCTGACTGCGGCATAGACGACCTCGATGCGATAACAAAAGCGAACTATATCTGCAACGAGGCAGGCATTGACACCATCACCATGGGGACAACGATTGCGTGCGCCATGGATCTGTTCGAAGACGGCATCATTACCACAAAGGACACCGACGGCATCGAGTTGAATTTCGGCAATGCAGATGCCATGGTGGAGATGGTCCGCAAGACAGCCGCGGGTGAAGGATTCGGCAGGAAGCTGGCCCTTGGCAGCTACCGGCTGGCCGAAAGCTACGGGCACCCCGAATATTCCATGTCCGTAAAGAAACAGGAAATGCCTGCATACGATCCAAGAGCCGTTCAGGGTATCGGACTGAACTTCGCAACCAGCAATCGCGGCGGCTGTCATGTCCGTGGCTATACCATAGCACCAGAGGTCCTGGGGAATCCCGAGAAGGTCGATCCTCTCGTTACGGAAGGCAAGGCAAATCTCAATATCATATTCCAGAATCTCACGGCAGCCCTGGATTCCTCGGGTGCATGCCTGTTTGCCACATTCGGCATCGGAGGCGACGAACTGGCAGAGCTCCTCAGTGCCGCCACAGGGGTTGCCTACTCCACAGATGACTTCATGAAGGCAGGGGAACGCATCTGGAACCTCGAACGGGTTTTCAATCTCAAGGCCGGATTCAGCGGAAAGGACGACATCCTACCGGAGAGAATCCTGAAAGACCGGATCCCAAAGGGCCCCTCAAAAGGGCTGGTGAACCGGCTCGGCGAGATGCTGCCCGAGTACTACACACTGCGGGGCTGGGATACAACAGGGGTTCCCTCAAAGGAAAAGCTCAGGGAACTGGGTCTTTAA
>JAFGTK010000063.1 GCA_016934135.1 Deltaproteobacteria bacterium
AGAATATCCTGTTGTCCTTATCCTGCAGAAACAAGATCTGATTCACTGAAGACCTCTGCATGAAAGATCTCAAGGGAATCAGCCTCCTTCCATCCGTCAGGCTCAAGCCCCGCCTTTTCGCTCAGACGCTGCATGGTCTCTGAGGCACTCCATCCCTGCATTGAAGGGATCTGAGGAAGAAAGACCGCGAAATGAATCCCTTTTTTAAGAACGATTCCATGCAACCCCACACAGAACTCATTGATATCAAGCATCTTTACCGATTTACTCAGCACCGATATCTCTATGGAGATACCGGGATACTCATCAACGCGTAGCGGCGGAAAACGGCTGTCTCTGAATGCCGCATTCCTGGCATTTTCAATGGTTGCCCTCCATAACGGCATCAGAGGCAATACATTTCCGATACATCCCCTGAGATCATTATCCTTGTATATGGTTACAAATACGCCTCTGTCGACCTTCAAGGTTTCCGGCAGAGATCCTTCATCGATATTCATATGGTTAAAAGACTTTCCTGCCAGAACCTCCTCTATGGTCCTTCTGGCAAGTTTGAAAAGGATTCCTTTATCCTCAGAATAAGGATTCATGGCTGATACCTTAAATATCATGACATATCCATTTGTTGCAAGAATATATCGTCTCCATATTTCCATTCATCACAAAAATAATGAACTTCTTGCCACTCTCGTGCAGCATCATCCTGCGACAACACCATAAGTAATCATTAATATTATATTAATGTAATATATAGAAGAATATGATCCAGTCAAGAATACATTCATAAAAGATCCGGAAACCTGTATGGAATTTTCCTGATCATGCTTGAAGGCAGGTTAAAAATACAGGGGATAATCGCAAAATGCCTATCAGTTGAAAAACGAGACCGTAAAGTGCATTACACTCTATACCTGCACTATCAGTGTCTTGCCCAATGAAAAGGCCGCCGATACATCTCCTGGATTATAAAGTGTAACAATCACCTTTATTGACTCTCGCCGGGAAATCCTCTATATAGGCCTTCGATTTCACATTATCTTGTAAGGAGTGTATCTTGGAAGACATTAACCGCCTGGTCAAGCAGCGCATAGATAAATTTGCACAGCTCAAAGAGGAGATGGGCATAGAACATTTCCCGAATACCTACAGAAAGGACACGGATATCGAGGACTTCATGGCAGCCTACGGGTCAAAAGAGGCTGAAGAACTCTCCGCGATCACCGCAAATCACCATCTGGCCGGCCGGATTATGGCAATACGTACCTTTGGAAAGGCATCATTCATTCATTTCCAGGATACCACAGGAAGATTGCAGGCATTCTTTGAAAAGGCAACTCTCGGAGAAGATGCATATAAACTCTTTAAAAAACTGGATGTGGGAGATATCATCGGATTATGGGGCACCCCGATAAAGACTCGCACCGGAGAGCTCAGCGTATATGTTCAGGGTTTTGAACTCCTGACAAAATCTTTCAGGCCCCTGCCTGAAAAATGGCATGGCCTCAAGGATGTGGAGACAAGATACAGACAGCGTTATGTGGATCTCATTGTATCGCCCGAGGCAAAAAAGACATTTCTCATGAGGACAAGGATTATCACAGCACTGCGTGCCTATATGGATTCAAAAGGATTCATAGAGGTTGAGACACCCATGATGCAGACGATTGCAGGCGGTGCAACGGCAAAACCCTTTGTCACCCATCATAATGTCTTTGATATGGATCTGTACCTGAGGATTGCCCCGGAGCTCTATCTGAAAAGGCTCATTGTAGGGGGATTTGAGCGGGTATATGAGATAAACCGCAACTTCAGGAATGAAGGGATCTCAACCAGGCACAACCCGGAATTCACCATGATGGAATTCTACATGGCATATGCGGACTACAAAGACCTCATGGCATTCACCGAGGAGATGATATCAAAGATTGCATTGGATGTGCTCGGAACGACCTCTATAACCTATCAGGGCGTGGAGATAGACTTGAGCCCTCCATGGCAGAGGTTCACCCTGAAGGACGCCGCATGCAGGGTTGGCGGTGTAGATATGGAAATCCTGGAGGATTCGGCAAAGGCTGCCGCATACTGCAAAGAGCTCGGCATGGACCTCGATGGGAACGAATCCCTGGGAGAACTTCAACTTGCACTGTTCGAGGAGACCACCGAAGAAAAGCTCACCGGTCCGGTCTTTATCACCTCGTACCCGACAGAGGTGTCTCCGCTTTCGAGAAAAAACAACCACGATCCCGGTATTGTCGACCGTTTCGAACTTTTCATCACCGGCAGGGAGATAGCAAATGCGTTCAGCGAGCTGAACGACCCCTTTGACCAGAAAGAACGCTTCATCGAGCAGCTCAGGAAGAAAGAAGGCCCTTCCGAGCTGGATGAAGACTACATACGGGCACTGGAATACGGGTTACCGCCCACAGCAGGCCAAGGTATCGGTATCGACAGGCTCATTATGCTGCTGACTGACAGTCCTTCCATTCGAGATGTGATCCTGTTCCCTCTGCTGCGTAAAGGAGAAATATCCTGAGGTTTGAATTCCTTGTTGCAAAGAAATATCTGCGGGCAAAAAAGAGCCAGGGCTTTATAAGTTTTACCTCGGGTCTGTCCGTATGCGGCATAGCCCTAGGCGTCATGGCGCTTATTGTGGTGCTTTCGGTGATGAACGGGTTCGAAGAGGACATCAAGACAAAGATACTCGGCACCCAGTCTCATATCGTCATTTCCCACTATTCAGGCGGCATAAGCGATCCGGAATATGTACAGACGGAGAGCATGAAGGATCCTGGGGTAATAGGCGCTACGCCCTTTATCCTTTCACAGGGTCTGATCTCCTCGCAAGGAGGTATATCAGGCGTGGTAATCAGGGGGATAGACCCTGTGAGCGCATCAAAGGTTATCCGTCTCAAGGAGATTATTGTCCGGGGAAACATCGACGATATGAATGATTCCGGCATCCTTCTAGGTTCGGAACTGGCTGCATACTCGGGCATCACCGTTGGCGATGCCGTCACCCTGATATCGGCAACCGGCATCATAACCCCGCTCGGAATGATCCCGAAATCCATGTCCTTTGTGGTAAAAGGGGTCTTTTCGACAGGCATGTATGAATACGACAGCAACATGGTCTATATCTCGCTGGGCGCTGCACAGACCCTGTTCATGAAGGACATGCCCTCGGGCATCGAGATAAAGATCAAGGACATATACCAGGCAGAGGCGGTCGCAGACAGACTCACCGCCGGGCTCGGACAGGGCTACTGGGCAAAGACCTGGAAAGATATGAACATGAGTCTGTTCTCAGCACTTAAACTGGAAAAGACCGTGATGTTCATAATCCTTTTGTTCATCATCCTTGTTGCAGCATTCAGCATCATCTCCACACTCATCATGATGGTCATGGAGAAGAGAAAGGACATTGCAATACTCAAATCCATGGGCGCCACAACAGGCCAGATCCTTAGAATATTCATAACCCTGGGCATGGTGATCGGCCTGAGCGGCACCATCGCAGGGGTTGTCCTCGGACTGCTGCTCACCTATAACCTCGACCCGGTCATCTCCTTCATCGAGCTGATCTTCGGCATAGAGGTCATGCCCATTGATGTTTACTATATAACCGGGCTGCCAACCAAGGTGGACTACCCCCTGGTGTTTATCATGGCCCTGGTATCGATTGCATTGTCGTTCCTTGCAACTATATATCCTGCCAGGCAGGCAGCCAGGCAGGATCCGGTCGAGGTCATGCGTTATGAAGGCTGAACCCATCCTGAGCATAAAAGACCTGTATAAATCATTTAACCGCGGCCCGGAGGTAATCGAGGTTCTTCAGGGTGTGGACATGGACGTCATGCGCTCAGAGGGGGTTGCCATAGTCGGGGCCTCGGGAACTGGAAAAAGCACGCTCCTGCATCTGCTCGGCGGCCTGGAACGGCCTGATAAGGGAAAGATCCTGTATGACACAGGTGACATCTGCCGCATGAATGATTCCGAGATTGCCCGGTTCAGAAACACTCAGATAGGATTCGTTTTTCAGTTTCACTTCCTGCTCCCTGAATTTTCCGCGCTGGAAAATGTAATGATGCCGGCGCTGGTTTCCTCGGGAAAATCGGATGAAACCAGGCAGAAGGCATTTCATCTTTTAGAGACCGTCGGGCTCAAAGACCGTGTCGCCCACAAACCCGGCGAACTTTCGGGCGGCGAGCAGCAGCGAGTGGCCATAGCACGTGCGTTAATGATGTCACCCAAGGTACTCCTTGCCGACGAGCCCACAGGAGATCTTGATCCAGCAACAGGCCAGAAAATCATCGACCTCTTCTCAAAGCTCAAGGACACTATCGGCGTAACCATGATCATTGTCACCCATAATATGGAACTCGCAAAGGCCATGGACAGAATCATGAATCTCACGGGAGGACATCTTGAATCATTCACTTCGTAGACTGCTCGTTCTCATCCCCCTTCTCCTGTTTTTCCCTGCAGGGCTCATCGGGGCTTCCTTCGAAATGAAAACAAAGCAGGACATGGTTAAAGATATTGTTTCCGATATCCCCTGTGTAGAGCTCACAGAGAATGCAGCTACAGAGGTTTTTCTGGAAGAGACAGACGGCCTGTTCAGGGCATATGATTCCGCGGGAATATCCTACAGGGCATCAAGCCAGGCCGAGGCGGTTGACGGTTATCTGAGAATACAGGATATCTGCCTGGTGAAAGAAGTGGTAATCAAAGGCCATTCACGCATCAGCCCGGATGCGATCCGTTTCCGGATCAAGACCGCCCCGGGAATGGTAGTACACAGAAAGGCCATAAAAGCCGATATCGAAGAGATCTTTATCATGGGGTATTTCGAGAAATGCGATGCCACATATGACGACGGCCTCGTCACTTTTGTTGTACAGGAATATCCCATTATTGTGTCTATCGAGGTAGAAGGAAACAAAAAGATAAAACAGGACGAGATACTCGATACCATAGGGCTTAAACGTTTCGATATCCTCAATACCCGCCTGCTCAAGACGAGCATCGACCGTATCATTGCCATATACCGGGAAAAGGGATTCTATAATGTGGAAGTATCCTCAGCCACTCCCGCAACAGAGGGGGGCATCACCCTGAAATTCACAATCGTTGAGAACAAAAAACTCTATGTGAAAGATGTCGACTTTGACGGCAACGAAAATATAAGTGCGAGAAAGATCCGCAAGGTTATGGAAACAAAGAACCGGTGGTGGTTCGGCATGTTCTCCCATTCGGGATCATATCTCGATGAGACCCTGGACACAGACCTTTTAAGGATCGAACAGTTCTATGGGGATGAAGGGTATATAAATGCAAAAGTTGGAAGACCCCAGGTGGAGATAAAAGAAGACAAGGGGATTTATATCACCATCCCCATTAAAGAAGGTCCTCTATACTCTATCGGGGAAATAGATATCACCGGAGACATGCTGCTTACAAAAGAAGAGCTCCTGGACAAACTGGAAATCAAACCCGGAGATGTAATGCGAAGAGGCAAGATCCAGCTGTCCATAGAACATCTCAGGAATATCTATATGGACAAAGGATATGCGTTTGTCCAGATACGGCCGAGAAACATAGAAAAACCGGACAACATCATTGATCTTGTCTTTGAAATACTCAAAGGGGATCCGGTTCACATAGATACAATCCATATCCGCGGAAATGACAAGACACGAGACAAGGTCATACGAAGAGAGCTTCAATTGCAGGAAGGCGACCTCTTCTCATCGACTGCGATTCAGCGCAGCCGTGACAGGCTCTCCCGGCTGGGTTACTTCTCAAACGTGAACATCGAACCCATCCCCAGAGGAAAGGATACCATGTCTGCGCTGGTAGACGTAGAGGAGACAACTACAGGCGCCCTCTCGTTCGGGCTTGCCTATTCCAGCGAAGACGGCCTGCTGGGGACACTGGAAGTGAGCGAGAACAACCTCATGGGCAAAGGCCTCAAGACAAAATTAGGGGTAGAGTTCGGGGCAGATAAAAAAAGCTACACCTTTGATTTCGAAGAGCCTTGGCTGCTGGATCACCATATATCGTTAGGATTCCGACTCTTTAACACGGAAAAGGAATACACCTATTATACAAAAAAGTCCCGGGGAGGAAACATACGGTTAAGCTATCCCCTCATCGAAGAGATCCGGCACAGCATCGTCTATTCTTACGATGATGTTCTCGGCCTCTACGACATTGATACCACCTATGAAAATTATTTGTCCGAAGAGGACATCGAAGGCGGGTTGACGAGCAGCATTATCAATTCCATCTACCGTGATACCACAAATGATTATTACCGGCCCACCCGAGGCTCCGATCTTTCCGTATCACTTGAGTACGCAGGGCTGGGGGGAGATTATCATTTCACCCGTTCCACAGCCAAGGCTGCAAAGTTCTTCCCGCTATACAAAGATAAAGTCGCCTTGATGTTAAAATTCAGA
>JAFGTK010000064.1 GCA_016934135.1 Deltaproteobacteria bacterium
CTTCACATATGCAGACATGTACCGCGAAGTAAACAAGTTTGCAAATGTCCTCAAGAAGCATGGTATCAAGAGAGGCGACAGGGTTTCTCTGTTCCTGCCCATGATTCCTGAACTTGCCATTTCCATGCTGGCATGCACAAGGATCGGTGCAATCCACTCTATCGTTTTTGGTGGATTTTCTTCAGATGCCTTGAGGGACCGCATTCAGGACAGCGAAGCAAAACTGATCGTCACCTGTGACGGGACCTACCGCGGTGCAAAGGCTGTTCCTCAGAAAACTAATGCCGACAGGGCCATTGCGGATTGTCCTACCATTGGCAAGCAGATTGTTGTGAAGAGAACGGGTACAGAGGTTGACTGGAAAGATGGGAGAGATCTCTGGTGGGATGATGAAATGAAATCAGTTCCCGTCTACTGTGAGCCTGAGCATATGGATGCTGAAGATCCTCTCTTCATCCTTTATACGTCCGGATCTACCGGAAAACCCAAAGGTGTTGTACACACAACAGGCGGATATCTTTTATACACAGCCATGACGCAGCAGCTCGTTTTTGACTGCCACGATGAGGATATCTACTGGTGCACGGCTGACATCGGATGGGTTACCGGCCACAGCTACATCGTTTACGGGCCGTTGGCAAACGGTGCTACCAGTGTCATGTTTGAAGGCGTTCCGAGCTATCCCGGCTATGACAGGTTCTGGGCCGTGGTCGAGAAGTACAATATAGATATCTTCTACACCGCACCCACAGCTATCCGCGCCATTGCAAAAGAAGGCGACGACTGGGTAAAGAAACACGATATCTCTTCCATCAGGATTCTTGGTTCTGTTGGCGAGCCGCTCAATCCTGAGGCATGGAGATGGTATTATGATCTTATCGGCCGCGGACAGTGCACCATCGTCGATACCTGGTGGCAGACCGAAACCGGCGGTATCCTCATCACTCCTCTGCCAGGGGCCATCGATATCAAGCCTGCTAAGGCAACAGTCCCGTTCTTCGGCGTAGAGCCGGCTATCATGGACGATGAGGGTAACGAGCTCAAAGGCGTCTGTACAGGCAACCTCTGCATCAAGAGGCCTTGGCCCGGCATCATGAGAGGCGTTTGGGGAGATCCCGACAGATTCAAAGATACTTACTTCATTCAGTTCCCAGGCAATTATTTCACCGGCGACGGTGCCATGAGGGATGACATAGGCTACTACAAGATCACAGGCCGTGTTGACGACGTTATCAACGTATCCGGTCACCGTATGGGTACCGCAGAGGTTGAGAGCGCTCTGGTTTCTCATCCCGATGTCGCAGAGGCGGCTGTTGTCGGATTCCCGCACGAGATCAAGGGACAGGGCATCTTTGCATATGTAACCCTTAATACCGGTGTGGAGAAGACTGAAGAGCTTCGCAAGACCCTGGTCGCTCATGTAAGAAAGGAGATCGGTCCCATTGCATCTCCTGATCACATTCAGTGGGCAGACGGGCTTCCAAAGACCAGATCCGGAAAGATCATGCGCCGTGTTCTGAGGAAGGTTGCTGCGAGCGATTTCAGTGATTTCGGCGATACATCAACTCTGGCAGATCCGTCAGTTGTGGATGAACTCGTGGAAAACAGGAAAAAGCTCGGCTAGAGTAAGAAACAAGGGCCTCGGGGTGTTCCCGGGGCCCGGCTTTATCATATCTTGGTATTATAACGACGTTTTTTTTATAGGTGTATATTCGTAAGGAAGGGTCCGTATGAGAGGCGAGGAAAAATACAGGATGATATTGAATGCCGCCAAGCAGGTATTTGCTATGGAAGGCTTCTACAATTCCAAGGTCTCTGAAATCGCACGTGAGGCACATGTTGCAGATGGGACCATTTATCTCTACTTCAAAAATAAGGATGACATCTTAATCTCCCTTTTTGAAGAGGAACTCAACGGGATCATAACTACTGTAAAGGAAAAACTGCAGGATATAGAAGACCCGCGAGAGCGGCTCATTAAATTCTGTGACAATCATCTTACGATCGTTGAGTCTGACAGGGCTCTGGCAGAAGTTATACAGGTAGAGCTCAGACAGTCGAATAAATTCATGCGTGAATATAAGAACAAGCATTTCTTGGCATATCTTAATATTATTGCTGATATTATAAGTCAGGGACAGGAACAGGGTGTCTTTAAAGAAGAACTGAAACCTGATATCTGTTCTCGGGTAATCTTTGGTTCATTGGACGAACTCTCTACCTATCTTGTTACTGTACGAAGGAAGAGATTCGATGTCCATGAAGTGGCCATCATGGTCGGCAACTCTTTTCTCAATGGGCTTGTTAAATAATATATAGGCAGGAGGATAGGACCATGCAGATAAAAAAGGCCGCTGTCATCGGTGGTGGTGCCATGGGCGGATCTATAGCGCACCTTCTCACCTCTGTAGGCATAGAGTGTTTTGTAAAGGATATAGAAATAAAGTTCATTGACAAGGCCATTGATCTTTCCAGAAGCATATATGACAAGCTCGTAAAAAAGGGCAAGATAGATCAGAAAAAGGCAGATGAGCTTCAGGGCCTTCTCCGCGGTTCAGTAAAATACGACAGCAAGTTCTTCGAAGATGTCGACCTTGTCATAGAGGCAGTCCCTGAGATTATTAAAATCAAGCAGGGAATCTTTGCCGAACTCGAAAAGATTTGTCCTGAAAAGACCATACTGGCATCAAACACCTCCACATTGTCATTGACCGAGATTGCAGCCAAGATAGAGAAAAAGGATCGGTTTGTAGGGCTGCATTTTTTCAATCCCGCTCATGTGATGAAACTTGTAGAGGTTATCTACGACGAGAATACCTCGGGCGATGCTGTTGACACCATGATGGAATTCTCTGTGCTCATAGGCAAGGTCCCTATAAAGGTTAAGAACGGACCTGGTTTCGTGGTCAACAGGGTGCTTATTCCCTATATGAACGAAGCTGTGCTTTCTCTGATGGATGGAGAAGCGTCCATGGAAGAAATCGACGCAAGTATGGTGGAATTCGGAATGCCTATGGGGCCGTTTTCTCTTTGGGACCTCGTTGGCCTGGATGTAGGCATTCATGCATCCGAGACACTTGAAAAGGCCTATGGGATGCGCGCTCCCATACCCGAACTGCTGAAAACGCTCGTGAAGAAAGGTTGCTTCGGCCAGAAGACAGGGAAAGGTTTCTATGATTATTCATCAGGAAAGAAACCGGCAAAAGAGGTAGAGACATTCCTCAAGAACTGGTGGAAGAAGAACCCGGGAAGTGATGAGGTTTTTTCACCTGAGAGACTGCTTGCGGTTCAGATCAGGGAATCTCTTTGCATCCTGAGCGATGGCATCGCCTCGGCAAATGATATAGACACCGGTATGGTATATGGTACAAACTACCCCACGAAGGTTTCCTGGGGGCCGCTGCACTATGCAGAGGAAAACATGGGCTGGGATGACGCATATTCAATGATGAATTCATTGGAGTATATCTACGGTCCGGAACGATTTACCATGCCGGCAATAATCGATGAACTTCTTGCTGGGGACAGCGCTTTTAAAAACTGCAGCTACGTGGTGGACAGCGACGGCGTAGCCATGATGACCATAGATAATCCCCCTATGAACACTCTCGGATACAAGACCAGGGCCGACATAACGGCAACTGTGCTTCAGGCTGTGGCTGATGCCCGCGTCCGTGTAATCCTTCTTACAGGAAAGGGGAAGGCATTTGTTGCAGGTGCGGATATTGAAGAGATAAAAGGGCTCAAGACAATAGACGATGTTGTGGACTTTGCTAATCGGGGTTATCGGATGATGAATACGATTGAGGATTCGGAAAAACCGATCATAGCGGTTATCAACGGATTCTGCCTTGGCGGAGGGCTTGAACTGGCCATGTCATGCCACATGCGTATTGCCTCGAGATCTGCACGGCTCGGTCTGCCTGAGATCAATCTGGGGATCATGCCGGGTTTTGCAGGAACTCAGAGACTGCCGAGGATCGTCGGAAAGGCAAAGGCCCTGGAAATGATTCTTTCCGGGTCGCACTATAGTGCCAAAGAAGCCTGTGATATGGGGCTGGTAAATAAAGTGGTCGATCATGAGTCTCTTATGGATGAGGCAAGAAAATTTGCCCGTACTATAGCATCAAAGGGAAGACTCGCGGTAAGCTCAGTGATGGATGCCGTGTCAGCCGGCCTTGAGGTGACCTTTGAGGAAGGTCTTATGATCGAGTCCGAGAATTTTGCACGGGTGACCATCTCGCATGATGCAAAGGAAGGGCTTGACGCCTTTTTGAATAAACGCAAGCCGGATTTTAAAGATATGTAAGCTTGTTATGTAAAGCAAGGTGTATTTCAACTCAAAGAGAGGGAATACTGTGTTAACAAGTGGCCTGCGGGCTAAAAAATAAGTAGGAAGGAGGAGAATGTGAATACAGTAGTGTGCATGAAACAGGTACCTGATACAGAGACTCTGATTAAGGTTGCTGGTGCAGGTATTGTGACTGACGGCATTAAGTGGGTCATGTCATCATTTGACGAGTTTGCCGTTGAAGAGGCTTTGCAGCAGAAGGAAAAGATGAAAGCAGGGGCGGTAACAATCGTTTCTCTCGGTCCTGACAGGGCAATCGAGGCCATCAGAACAGGACTGGCTATGGGTGCTGATAATGCTGTACATATCAATGACGCCGGTTACTATGAGAAGGCGGATCCATATGCGACAGCAGCAGTTCTTGCAGCTGCCATTAAGGGTCTGCAATATGACTGTGTTTTCCTCGGCAAACAGGCGATCGACGATGATTCAGGGCAGGTTCCCGCAATGGTAGCAGAGCAGCTCGGAATTCCTGTTGTCACCCAGGTGCTCAAGCTCGAGGTTGCTGCTGACAAGAGCAAGGCAACAGTGACCAGAGAAGTAGAGGGCGGCCAGGCAGTAGTTGAGGTGGCTCTTCCTGCGGTGTTCTCGGCACAGAAGGGTCTCAACGAGCCCCGGTATGCATCTCTGCCGGGTATCATGAAGGCAAAGAAGAAGCCGGTTGACGTTAAGACAGCAGCGGACCTTGGTATTACCGCAGGACCGGCAACAGTTGTCAAGGAAATGTCTTTACCGCCTGCACGTCAGGCAGGAAAGATCATTGCCGGTGATGATGCAGCAGCAAAGGCAGCAGCTCTTGCCAAGGCTTTGCACGACGAAGTCAAGATCATCTAATCGAAGGAGGTTACGAAGATGCCAGGAACTCTTATTTATGCAGAAGTGCAGAAAGGTGAGATCAAAAAAGGATCTCTCGAGATTACAAGCAAGGCCAAGGGGTTTGGCGGTGAAGTTTCTGTCTGTATCATCGGCAGCGGCGTAGAAGCACTCGCTCCTGAGCTTGCAAAATATGGTGCGGATAAGATATATGTTGTAGATGCTCCGGATTATGAAAACTATGTGACCGAGGCATATGTACAGGCATTTGCACAGGTGGCTGAGCAGGTGAAACCATCGGTTGTCCTTGCAAGCGCAACAGCACAGGGAAAGGATCTGACCCCTGCTATTGCTGCACGGCTTAATACAGGCGCTATTTCCGATTGCGTTGACCTGACAAAGAACGGGGACAAACTTGTCGCAAAGAGGCCCATGTATGCAGGCAAGGCATATGCAATGGTAGAGGCTGCTGCTGATCCTCAGGTTATTTCAGTGAGGCCTAATTCCTTTGCAGCTGCAGAGACTGCAGGCGCCGGCGCAGTAGAAAAGGTTGCCGTAAGCCTCGATGCTTCCAAGATCAAGGTTGTAGTGAAGTCTCTTGAACTTGCTCAGTCAGACGAGCCTGATCAGACAGAGGCCGAGATCATCGTATCAGGTGGCCGTGGTATGAAAGGCCCTGAGAATTTCAAGATGCTGGAAGATCTTGCAAAATTATTCGGACCGACAGCAACAACCGGTGCATCCAGAGCAGCTGTTGATGCAGGATGGAGAGGACATGCCTATCAGGTAGGACAGACAGGTAAGACTGTCAGCCCGAATCTCTATATCGCATGCGGCATCTCCGGTGCCATTCAGCATATGGCAGGTATGGGAACATCCAAGGTTATCGTAGCCATTAACAAGGATGCAGAGGCTCCGATATTCACAAAGGCCGATTACGGTGTAGTGGACGACCTGTTCAACGTAGTCCCTGCACTGATCAACGAGATTAAAAAGATAAAGGGTTAAGAAATACCAGTGGGGTGGGAGATTCTTCCACCCCACAACAAACAAGATTCAGGGGGGGGCTATGCACGGATCAGGAGCAGAGATTTCAAGAGAAGTATTCTGGAATATATTGGGGCCTGGTTTCCCGACAGAACAGGTTGTTCTTTACGTACTTGCTCTGGGAGCCTTTTTGCTGTTCTTCAGGGGACTTGCAAAAAGCGGGTTTTTTACCCGGCTGAAAGTTGCAGCCAGTGCAAAGGGAACGGAGGTGGACCGGCTCGGGAACCCATGGGACAGGTTCTGGTATATGGTAATTGATGTTTTCGGACACAGAAAGATTTTAAGAGAGCCATATCAGGGAGTCTTCCATTTCTTCATCTTCTGGGGCTTCATTGCCCTTCTCATTACCACCGCTATAGTGTTTTTACAGGCCGATTTCATCTATCCCATCTGGCATGTATGGTTCATGAAAGACGGGTTCTATCTCGGGCTTTCCTTGTTTGCAGATGTCTTCGGCGGGCTTTTGATAATCGGTATTCTTATGGCACTGGCCCGCAGATACGTTATCAAACCCAAATGGCTCGATGAAAAGGGTGAAGACAGCGTTATCCTGTGGTTTATCCTCGGAATCGTTGTAACCGGATTCATTGTGGAAGCCCTGCGTATTCAGGCCACAGAAGTAGATCCGACAAGCCCGATGCATCCCTATATATGGTTCTCACCCGTAGGTCGAACCATAGCCTTCCTGTTCTCGGGAATGAGTGATGTAGCACTGAGAGATACCCATGTTGTCCTGTGGTGGACCCACGTACTAGGTGCATTGGGATTCATTATATTTATAGCATATTCAAAGCTGCTTCATATATTCATGACCCCGGTAAACATCTTCCTGCGTCCTGAAACTCCTCAGCCGCCTCTCAAGGCGATGCCGCCCGAGATGTTCGAAAATGCCGAGACATTCGGTATCCATAATATTGAAGAATATTCCTGGAAGGATATTGTAGACGGTGAAGCCTGTATGCGCTGCGGCCGTTGCGTTGAGGTCTGCCCCGCATTCAACACGGATAAACCGTTGAAGCCTAGGGATGTGATCCAGGATATGAGAACATATGTGTCTGAAAAGGCGAAACTGGCAGTGGATGCGGATGGTAAGTACCGCATTATCCCGGATGAGGAGTATACCGGTCCTGCATTGATAGGAGACGGGCTTTCAAAGGATACCATCTGGGCATGTACCACGTGTATGGCATGTGTAGAGGCCTGTCCTGCATATATCCTGCAGTTCCCGAAACTTATCGAACTCAGGCGCTATATGGTCATGATGGAGTCTGATTTCCCGGCCGAGGTTCTCGATGTATTCAAGGGTATGGAGAATAATTCCAATCCATGGAGCATTGGTGCACATGTAAGAGCAGACTGGGCTAAAGGTTTGGATGTGCCAATACTTTCCGAAAAGGGCGAGGCGGAGTATCTCTTCTATGTTGGCTGTGCAGGCGCATTTGACGAACTGAACAAGAAGGTGGCCGTATCTCTTGTCAAGTTGTTCAAGGCTGCCGGGCTTGATTTTGCAATCCTCGGAACAGAAGAGGGCTGCTGCGGCGATTCAGCCAAGAAGATCGGGAACGAATATGTCTATCAGGCACTTGCCATGGCCAATATCGAGACCTTCAATGCATATAATGTATCCAAGATAATCACCATGTGTCCGCATGGCTACAATACATTGAAGTATGACTATAAGGATCTTGGCGGCAACTATGATGTGTA
>JAFGTK010000333.1 GCA_016934135.1 Deltaproteobacteria bacterium
AGATCCATGTTTGGGAAAACAAGGTGGCGTCAGCCACTTCTTAAAAGCAAAGAGAGCCGAAGCGATGGTGCGGTCAAGGGCGAGCGCAGGCTCGTCCCGAAGGGATCGAAGACCCTTGATCGCCAACCAGAGCGCAGGCTAACCGCTCGTTCTTTATACACTCCCCTCTTATAGGGATGCTTCTTTTCTTGGCGAGAGAGCCCGGTTAGAAACGTTGAGGCCGTATAATGGACCTCGTGGGGGACAATGATGGGCCTCTCACCGAACTTTGTAATCTGGATAAGGGATGATGGGTGATCACTTCCATAAGTGATATGCCGTATAACTGGTAACAATGAGATACAGGGTTCATTCATGGTGAGAGATTCCGCCGATTGTATAATCCTTTCAACGAAAGGATTATATAGATTCCTCTGCCCCGAAAACCACACCTAACCTAACTACCCAATTTATCAATATGTTTATTTATTACATTTTCCGCTTGACTGATCGATTATAGGATGTCCCCTACTTTTCCCAACATGTTGATTAGCTGATACCCCGCTGCTTGCTGCGGGCACATCTTTGTCCCCCTGGGGAGGGAGAGGATAAAGGTGAGGGGGGGGTAAATAGAGTCTTTGATACCTCTAAAGCTTGCGGCGAGGTATTTCATTAATGATTGCTACTAAAAGGCTCATATGGAAGCTTTGGGGCCTGAGGTTCAAACATGGTCAGGAATGCAGCAAATGATAGTGCATTACCTGTCTCATATTCGAACCCGGCTAACGTCGTAAACGGGTTGCGGATCTTTGCTAGCATCTCCTTCCATTTTCTCGAGTCCGCAATGACCTTGATATCCAGCTTTTCTTCATCAAACGCGGCTGTATCAAACATTCTGATTTCAGCCACACCACGACGTACATGTATGATATAGGCCTGCTGCACATCAGGAAACTTCATCCCCACACGCTTGTCCATATCGGCGCTCGCAACAGGATCCAGGTTCACTGCCAGGAGTTCAAAAAAACCTTCCAGAGGGAACTTGTGGAGCTGGGCAGGCTCCGGCCGGGCATCTGCCATGGCGATGAAGTTATCCCGGATCTCGAGGGCCTCTGTCAGGTAATAATGCCTGGCATTGGGATTTTCCGCCCTCTCCCCAAGTGCGACAAGGGCCTTTACGCGGATATCCTTCATCTCCGCACTGTCAGAGTTCAGCTGTGCCAGGTACGTTGTCAGCTGAAGAGCGGCCTGATATTCACCCTCTTCCAGGGCTTTACGGGCATGTCCTAAAAGTGCTTCCTGCCCGCCTGCCAGACGCGCCATCAGACGTGCATAATCGGCTCTGCAAAGCGGCTCGATCATGGCCGAGTCACCGTCAAACCAGCCCAGATTCCCGGCAAATACCGAACGCACAGACCAGGAAACCTTTCCGTAGAAGGGCTGAAGATAGGGGGCCTTGGCAAGGTGAGGAGGAAGCTTGATATGTTCCGCGAGCTCATCGGGCGTCATGCCCATGTTGATGGAACGGATCGCCTGGTCATGGACAAACTGGATTGCATCACGGTAGTCCCGCAGTACCGTCTCAATCCTCTCCTGGCCAACAATGGGCCTGCTGTGCGATGGCACCAGGTACTCAGGCCTTCTGTCCCGTATCAGGTCAATGCTGCGGTACCACTGCTGAAGGCTCCTGTACGGTGTACCGCGGATCGTATACAGATTGGGAAAGGACCAGTAGAAGTTGTCTCCGCACAGCAGTACCCGCGCAGCAGGAAGCCACACAAAGATCTGGTCGTCGGTCTCGCCCGGGGCATGGAGGAGCTCGAATTCTATACCGGCTACCTTCGCAGCAAGGGTGTCTGAAAATATTATGTTAGGTGGCAGATACCCCAGTGTGCTCTTCGAGTTAAAGTAGAGAAATGGGCCTATTCCGCAGTTGATCAGGGCCTTTTCATCCAGATAATTGCCGTGCATACGCATGGAACGCATGTCGATAACAGTACGCATCTTGCTCAGTAGACGCCCGACATAATATGCAGTTGTTTCATGGGCATAGATGTCAATGTCAGCGCCCTGAGCAAAAACCTCTGCACCGCAGATGTGGTCCACATGATTGTGCGTATAGATGATTGCCTTTACCGGCTTGGCGCAGATCTTCCTGAACTCACCCAGGACTTCCGAGGCCGCCTCACAGGATTCCATGGTATCAACAATGATCACCCCGTCGTCTCCCTCGATCATGATGGAGTTGGCCAGCCCGAACCCGATGGCCACGTACACATTGTCCGCCACCTTCTCGATGCCCTTTTCAAAGATTGCGCTATGTGCGGCCAATGTTGGTGATGCGTCAATACCTTTGAAGGCCTCGCCCTCTTGTGAGGCTCTGTGAGCGCATGCTGAAAGAGCCATGCAATAAGCGATTATATAAATTGTGAAACTACGTTTCATCGATCCCTCCTCTTGTTCATGTCTGGTTCTCCATGACAACGTGTACCTGTTAAGGCCGGGCATCTCATACAGAGAGAAATAACTTTTTCTTCTTATATATTTAGCGCTGAGACCCATGCTTGTCTATATGTTCACGAGGATGATCTTGCATATTGAATAATGGAACAATATATCCACGTAAGATATCCACATGGTTCTCAGCAGGAACAAAAATAAGGAACCGTCCTCGTATACCGGCCTGGGCGCAATTGTACCTTCTCTCAATAATACGCATGCCTGTAACCCGACAGAAGCCTATGAATCCCTGGCAACAAAGGGTGTCCGGAAAACGTCGTCTTTTTCGAACAATCAGGCACGGGCAAAGATCTGGCTCGGCGTCAAATAGCGCCCGCACGGAAAGAGGGTTTGCCAAAGAACATGAAAACTTTGCCATTCTGGTCTTTTTTCTCTTTCCTTGTCGAGCCGATTGAACATATAAGCAAAACCCTTATATATGATAAGAGAGGGATCACCGTGAAAAAGATACTGTATGTAGAAGATGACAAACGTCTGCAGGTTCTCATCAGAGAAGAACTCGGCAATGAAGATTACGATGTGATCACCGCATCCAACGGCAAAGAGGCACTCTCGATCCTGTCTGACAATAACCGGAACAATATCGACCTCATCATCATGGATATCCAGGAATTGTGGTAAGAGGGGGACGTCCTTAATTAAGTAACTATCTCAATCGTTCTTTTCTTACCCTCAACAAACATATCCTTAGATTATCATAACAATCCAAAAAGCCAACCAGAGTATAGATAACTATAAGTACTCTATCTTGGTCGTAAATCTTAATATGACTCAACCGTGTTAAAAAGGGTTAAACAGGTCTAAATCTTTCTAGCTTAGCGGAATAAGGTGATTTCTTGCGTTCTCACGCCTTTTTCTTGGCCAGGAGATAGCCGAAGGCAAACCCCAGCAGGAAGGTGAGGCTGATCACGATCCATTTCGGGCCGGTGAAGAT
>JAFGTK010000334.1 GCA_016934135.1 Deltaproteobacteria bacterium
ATAAACATCTCCAGCTCAGGAACCACTGGCAGCCATAGGCCCGTACGGCAGGAACATCAGCTATACGGAAGACATCGGGGACCTGAGTGTCAACATGAAGGCGGAAAGATTGTTTGCCAGAAAATCGACCATACTGGGGTTTGCGACTATTCTTAGAAAGCACATGGTTGCCGAGAACCTTACCATTACCGTATATGACCGGGGGAAAAGACTGTACAGCTGCAGAAAGGACGAGGTTGTCATGCCCTATAACATGAATGTTATAGAGGTTGAGAATCCTTATACGGTCTTTCCCAGAAGCATAAGCAAAGTTAGCCGTATAAGGATCGACAGAAAAGCGCGTAAAATCATGATGACTGATCAGAACGGCGAAAGACAGCTTCACAGCAGCCGGGATATCCCTGAGTTGAATATCCCCTGAACTATATTTTGTATTCACCCTCACCCCGGCCCTCTTCCTCAAGGGGAGAGGGGGTATCAGGGCTTATCTCACTATCGTCAAGAGAGAGGGGGTATTCCCGGCTTTCTGCGCTATCATCATAAGGGAGAGAGCGGGTATTCTTGATTTTTTTTGTGAGATCATCAATATTAACTTTCAAAAAAAGACCATGGCACGTATAAAGAATAAACCCTGCGGGAGCGGCTTCAGCCGCGATTACGATATAACCAGATGAAGCAGAATCGCGGCTGAAGCCGCTCCCACGCAGACTCGTAATATCGAGCATAAACAGCATAAGGGGAATATGAACATGAGCCAGGATATGCATCATATCGATTGGCATGAACGGATTGTATCATGTGAAGAGGCACTGAAGAGCATTGTACCCGGGATGAAGATCTTCCTCGGAACCGGTGTTGCCGAGCCCAGGACAATTGTGAAACACCTCATGGCTTCCAATGCCAACAATCTTCAGGATCTTGAGCTGATTCAGCTTGTAAGCCTTGGCGATGTCGTTACCATGAAAGAGCTTCAGACGCAGAAGTTCCGGCTCAAGACCTTCTTTTCCGGCTGGGTTGCAAGCGATGCCATAACCCAGGGCTATGTTGACCTTATACCGAGCCGTTTTGCCAGGGTTCCGGGCCTGATAGAATCGAAACAGCTCCCCATTGACGCAGCTTTTATCCAGATCACCCCGCCCAATGAGGCGGGCTACTGCAGCCTCGGGGTGGCCGTGGATGTAGCCCGGCAGGCCATGGAACAGGCAAAAATAGTTATCGGAGAGATCAACACACAGATCCCCCGTACATTCGGCGATACATTTGTCCCTGTAACGGAATTCGATATTCTTGTACGCTCGGAGGACCCACCCATCTATTTCCAGCGCTGGCATGTAGACGAGGTGTTCGACCAGCTGGGCGCCAATATCGCCTCTGTAATCGAAGACGGCAGCTGCCTGTGCTTCTCCATCGGGCCGATTTACGAGGCCATGAGCAGACATCTTGTGCATAAGCGCAATCTGGGTATTCATACGCCGTTTTTCACAGATGCGCTTATGGATCTCGTGAAAAGCGGGGCAGTGACCAACCGCAACAAGGGGGCATTCAAGGGAAAGTCGCTCACATCGTATGCTTTCGGGTCAAAAGAGCTCATGACGTGGCTGGACAGGAACCCCATGGTGGAGTTCCAGGGCATCGACACGGTATTCAACCCGGTGCAGATCGGCCGCAATCCAAGGTTTGTCACAGTTATTCCGGCACGAAAAGTGGATCTGTCAGGCAGGGTCGCCATGCATACAGGCAAAGGCAATGTTGCAACAAGCCCTGGAGAGGCTGTTGATTTCATCAATGGGGCAGAACTCTCCTCAGGCGGATGCGCTATCTTTGCCCTTCCCAGCAGAAACTTAAAGGGAGAAGGCAATATCCGGCTGTCTGTAGAGAAGTTCCCGAATCTTTTCAGTCTGCGCGAATCAGTGGATATGGTTATCACGGAACACGGCGTCGCAAATATGCGGGGAAGGTCTGTGCGCGAACGTGCGCAGGCCCTCATCGACATTGCACACCCTTTGGACAGATTCGCACTGTTCGAAGAGGCAAAACAGGAGCGTATCCTGTACCAGGACCAGATCTTTATAGCTGAGTGTTCAAACCTCTACCCTGCTGGGATTGCCTCAAAACATACATTCAAGGAGAATATCGAGGTCCGTTTCAGGGCGATCAGGCCTTCGGACGAGGAAGAAATGCGCAGGCTGTTCTACCGGTTCTCCGATAAGACCGTATATTATCGCTATTTCAGCCCCATAAAGGTCATGCCCCATGCAAAGATGCAGCAGTATGTGAATCTGGACTGCAACAAAGGCCTGTCCATCGTTGCACTTACAGGTCCTTCTGAGCAGGAGCACATCATTGCCGAGGCCAGGTTTGTCAAGGACAGCCGCCGCCCGTATGCAGATGTGGCCTTTGTTGTAGAAGAAAAATACCAGGGCATAGGCATCGCCACATACCTCTATGACAAGCTTATCACATCTGCGAAAGAACGCGGTCTTCACGGGTTTACTGCTGATGTGCTCGCATCGAACAAGCAGATGATGAAGGTCTTTGAAAAAGGCAGGTATCCCATTCATGCAAGCCTGGCTGAAGGGGTATATGAACTGACTATACCGTTTGATGAGAAGAA
>JAFGTK010000065.1 GCA_016934135.1 Deltaproteobacteria bacterium
CCCGGAGAGGAGTTCCGCTGAGATATCAAGGCCGAGTTCAGCAGTGAAAAGCCGTGCAAGCCTCGGATGAAAGACGATCTTTTTTGCTACCTCGGATGTATTTATCTTCAGACCGTCAGCAGCAAGCCCCAGGGGAAGATGCGAATGCATATGGCCGAGTGTCACATGTGAACTCAATGCACTGCTCAGGGTTCGCTCTAGCCTGTCTTTGAGCATGTCGTAGGGAAACTGGATATAAATGAAGATGATCAGACAGCACAGGGCATAAACCACGAATCCGGCCTTGGCCCTCAAAGTGTAGCCCTTCTTGTCCCTATCCATAATGTACCACCTGGAATGTTACATCGAGATTGCTGTCCCTCTCCACACGCCGGATATTCAACCGCTTTATCCGAAGAGGAGTCGGGCAGTTCTCAATTCCGTACAGCAGAGAGATAAGATCCTCCTGATATATGCCCCGGATCTTCACCTCGACAGACTCCCTTGACAATTCAGCTGCATCGCTGATGGGCTTCATATATTCAATACGGTCGTTAACACCGCTTTTGGATGCAAGCTCTTCAAGGAATCCGAACAGTGTGAAGTCCTTTTCATTGACCTTTCTGCCGGGCCTTGCAGCGGCTTCAGCGGCTTTTATCCCTGCTGAAAGCTCATAGACCGACCTCAACTGGGCATCCTTGTTTCTTATGGCGTTTTTCATATCTGCCCTGTAATCTGAAAGGGGCATAATGACTCCGACAACAAGAATGAATGCTGCGACAAAGATCCCGCCTGCAAGGAGGATCATCTTTTCCCGTTTCGAAAGATTAATGAATCGATCTATCTTTTGCATACCAGTTTTACATTCACCCTTTGATTTGCCTTGTCCACGTTCGCTGTTACAATCTTGACCTCAGTGACAAACGGCAGTGTGGACAGGGCTGTCTTTATCTTTTCAACATTGTCATACGACTTGGTACTCCCTGAGATGGTTATGGTAGTTTCATCCAGGGTGAAATTGTCGAGCACCACGTCGATATCCTTTGAAATATTGACACTGATATCCTTGAGGATCTCTAAAGACGAGTCATTACTGGCGGAGGTGAGCCCTCCGGACTGGCCGGACAGCCTGCCGAAATGCTGCTCCATCTGTTTGACCGGATCCACCATCGGTGTTCCCTTGGGCATGACTTCAGTGAATTCCTGCCTGATCTTTTCTGTCAGCACCTGGCTGACCTGGGCCTTTAAATATGCATCCAGGCCCATTGAGATAAACCACAGGGCAACAATGATGATGCCGGCCTTTGCCCAGACACCGGCATAGCTTCTGAGCCACTCCATCCTTTTTGTGTATGAGAGGTCTCCCTGGCGGAAATTGACGGTATCCGAACTGTCGAAGGCCCTGCAGGCCAGAGATATCGGGAGAAAATGTACCAGGATATCATCGAGAGGTCCTTCAAAAAGTATCTCTTTGAGCCGGGGTATCTCAGTGGGAATGCCCCCTGTCTCCTCGAAACGCTCTGAGAGGTCTTTGATGTAATGGGCATACCCGAGAGGCACCAGAACCGTCTCTCCAAGTCTGGATCCGATATAGTGCAGCGAGATGAGAACCTCCCTTATAAAGGCATCGAGATCCTCCTGGGAGCAGACCATCTCTTCGGAAAGACTCTTCATGTCGGTCAGAGCATCTGTTTCATCCCGGCCGGCAGGAGAACAGAGCTTTTCAAAGCCGTAGGGGAATGCGCCTATATATCTGAGTTCTTTGCCTTCGAGCACTGCAAGGGATGTTTCGCGCCATCCCATATGGAGAAAAAGATAACTCTTGTTTCCTTCCAGATCGAAAATATTGCGGGCACCTCCTACCAGGGCGGCACTTGGTGAGTCGATGATCTCGGGATTAAGCCCGGCAGCCTTGAGCTGATCGATGTGGCCACTCACGGACGATTGTCTTGCAGATACGGTTTCAACACGGTACAAGCCTGCATCGTCCCTGCCGAGGAGCACAAAATCGACGATTATCCTGCTGTCCATGACCGGCAGAAGAGTCTCTACTTCAGAGCCGATGGTGTCGGCCACCTTTTTCCGGTCTGAAAACGGCCTTAGCAAGGCGCGATACATGATCTCGTTCTCGCTCAGAGAAGAGATGCAGATATCCGGAACAACATCGGTTCCCGCCATGAGATCTCTTATTTCAAGGTATATATCCCGTGCCTGTCCGTCTGATTGAGAGCCATTGCGCTCGGCATGAGACAGCTTCTCCAGTGTAAACTCCGTCATGCCGGTCTTGAGCAGACATGAATCCACGGAGACTTCATCCCAGCAGATACCCAGTGTATATCTTGCCATTATCCCTATCCTGTCTTAGCTTCAGTATATCTTATAATACACTATTTGAGGCTTGTTGTTAATGCGTTGCAGATAAGCCCTGATATTCAACTGCGCTCCTGAGGGCATGGACCCGTTCACCTCTATGCTGAACCGTGAACTCTTGATATCGATGACCTTCTTGATCCATGTCATCTCATCTGAGGTATCACCCAGATCAAGTCCCTCGATACACTCATAATTCTCCTGAGTAAAAGGCCTGCAACCCTTAATACTCTCGACAACATCCTGGCTGAAAAGCTCTGATATCGTCATAAGCACCGTATCCGAGGCAGTGTTGAGGTTTATCTTTCCCCCTGTGCCCACAGTAATATACTTTTCTATACCTTCATAGTTTTCCGTACCATAATAATACTCTGATTTCATCCCCTTGATAAGCAATATCTCCTCGGGTGTATCCATGGGACCGTTTTTACAGACATAGGGGGAATCCAGGGATTCATAATAATCGCTTTCTGCCCCGAAGGTTGTCTCGCTGTCAGGATCCAGCCAGTCGATCATGGCATTGACCAGATCATTGAGTTCCTCGTCGTCGATCTCGATTTCAAGCAGATCAAAAAGCCTCTTGAACTGAAGGACTCGAAACTCCTGCTCCCCGCTCAGGATCAGGCTGTTCAGATCAATCTTGCCGGATTCGTCTGCCAGAGTCCCGGAAAACACCGGCCCTTCGAGAAACGCGGACGCAGCCATTGCATAGTCTGAAAAGCCTCCCCAGTCTTCATCCAGGGCATCATAGGCCGCGTCGTCGTTGGCCAGGATTACGACTGCAGCCTCGATACCAGCCCGTGCAATATACTGGGCCTGGAGAGAATCGCGGAAATTATAGGCAAGCTCCATGTCAATGCCCTGGTCTGCACTGAAATTCACCACCATTACGGTAAAGAGGGCAACAATGCACAAAACCAGCAGCAGCACTACGCCTTGAGAATCTTTGAGCATATGTTTCATGAGGTGCTATCCCTGAGCCTTCTTCAGCTGTATGGACGACAATGCCGGTGAAGCGACCCCGGTAACTTCAAAGGATTCATCCCCGATTGCAAAGGTGATGGTTATTCTTACCTGATACGGCAGGTACAGTGCATCCTCAAGGTTCCATTCCTCCTGCTCCTGCAGATCCTTGTCGAGGTACACGATATCCATGCCGATCACGTTCTCCGCCAGTTCCATTTCCCTGCCCGATGATGTCAGATCGTAATGAAAGGTGCAATCATCCCTCCTGACAAGATAATACCTCTCCTCGGATTCTTCCATTTCCTTGAGAAAGTATCCTGCCTCACAGATACCGCCTGAGATTGAAGGCAGACCCAGATCAGTAGTAGTGGTAAAATATATGCTGTCTTTATCCTCTCCGCTATCAGAGTCGTTTATACCCACAAACCGGTACAGCGAGAGCTCATCGCCTGTCATCTCCCGGTCCGAGAAAGGAACATAGGCGCAGCTCAGATCTTTGATGATCCGGTCCATGACGATCCGGACCATCTGATATGTCTCCTGATATTTACTGACAGACTCTATCCTCCTGTGCGATTCAAAAAAGGTCATGTTGACAATGCTGAGCGCTATGGCTGCAATGGCGATAGCCAGGAGCAGCTCGATAAGGGTGAAGCCCCTAGTCTGCGGAAAGGAATGAGATGAATCGGGTCTCAAATATACCTCCCTTCCCCCAGGTGATCGTCAGGGTATATTTATAATAACCGCTAAGTGCTGTGGATTCGATATCCTCTGTATATGTATATCCAGGATAATCTTCTCCGAAATCACCGTAATCGTTGCCGGGCATTACCGACTTTTCAGCCGAGGTTATCTGCACGATCCTGTCCTGGGCCAGCAGGGTGGATGTGGTTATGAATTTCGAACGCAGAGACATGTCGATCCCCTGCGTTTCCGCCTTGAGCAGCCAGAGGAAGGTTATGCTCAGGATAAGCATGGCGATGAGAACCTCGATCAGGGTAAAACCTCTACCCATAGGATACCTCGACATAGTGGTCGTATATCTTCAGATTTCCGGAGAAGGGTTTTATTACCATGGTATATATCTTCTTATCGAAACCGCCTTCCAGATAGATAACCCCCTGCTCCATGACACCTTCCGGGGTCACCAGTATATCCATCTGGCCCTGCTGTCTGGCGCTCTGGTACGGGCTCTTGATATTCTTGAACACAACCCCTTTGGGCAGGGCCTTTTGTTTCACCATCTCGGGGACCACCCCGGAACTCTCCGGTTTGGGATAGAAACCTATGGATGCGTTATCAATGTCAAACCGCACATAATAAGGCCTGTGCTGGGTAACCGCTGTCGATCTGGCAATCTGAAGCATGGTCAGTATATCGCGCGCAGCCTTGTCCATGGGTGATGAAGAGATCCCGGTATAAAGCCTCGGCCCGATATAACCCAGGGTTATGCCTGCAATGGCCAGAATGATGATCAGTTCAAGGAGAGTGAACCCTCTATTGTCCGGTCTCAACTTCCCAGTTCCCGATATCCTGGTCATTGTCCTCCCCTCCGGGCTGTCCGTCAGCACCATAGGAGAAAAGATCAAAGCTGTTTGTATTTCGCACCCCGGGATTGAGATAGGCATAATCGTTTTTCCAGGGGTCCTTGGGCACTCTGGGCTTGTCCAGATATCCGCCCTCCCGCCAGGTCTTGGGGATGTTGCCGACAGACGGCTTTTCCACCAGGGCCTTCAGCCCCTGCTCAGTGGACGGATATTCTCCGTTGTCGAGCCGGTACATGTTCAAGGCGTTTTCCAGCGCCTGGATCTGTATCTTTGCCTGGGTCTGCCTGGCCTCTTCGGGCTTTCCCATGATCCTGGTACCCACGTAGGTGGCCAGAATACCCAGTATGACAATCACAACGAGCAGTTCAAGAAGCGTAAACCCTTTGTTTCTCATAGTACTTACCCCTTTAAGTTTATCGTACAATAGTACTCATTTCCAGCATGGGCAGGAGTATTGCAAGAACAATCGAACCCACCATTAAACCCATGATCACGATCATGAGCGGCTCCAGGATCGAGGTGAGGCCTGCCACGGATGTCTCAACATCCTCTTCATATGCTTGTGCCGCCTTTATGAGCATCTCTTCGAGGGTCCCGCTCTTTTCCCCGGTAGCTATCATATGAGTAATGATAGGGGGAAACACCCCTGACTTCCTCAAGGGGGCTGCTATGCTGGAACCATCCATCACCTCGCTGATGGACTCCTCGATGCATGCCTCCATGACCTTGTTCAAAACAACGGTCTTCACGATCCTCATGGAATCGATAATGGGCACGCCCGAACTGAGCAGCGTACCGAGTGTGCGGGCGAATCTTGCAACGGATATCTTTTTGTAGATCGAACCATAGACAGGCATCCTCATCCTGATGCGGTCGTACTTCATGGCACCTTTTTCCGTTTTTTTCCACTTCATCATGAAATAGAAGCATGCCACTGCAATAATGATTATCAGCCACCATGCAGCACTCAAAAAATCGCTCACCCCGATAAGGATTCTTGTGGGAAGGGGAAGTACCTGGTTCATGTTGTCGAACATGCTTACCACCCTTGGAACCACAGAGGTGAGAAGAAACAGAAGCACAACCATGGATACGAAAAAGAGCACAATGGGATAGACAAGAGCTGCCCCGACCTTGGAACGCAGCCTGTGCTGGCCCTCCATGAATTCGGCAAGCCTTACAAGAACAACATCCAGTGCACCGCTGACCTCTCCTGAGCGAACCATATTGATGTACAGTTCAGGAAATATCCTCTTATGCTGGGTAAGGGCATCAGCAAAAGACATCCCTTCGTTAACGCTGTCGCGTACCTTGGCAATGGTTCTCTTCATGCCAGGCGATTCAGTCTGCTCGTACAGGGCGCTCAGGGAATCCACAAGAGGGATGGCAGCCCCTACGAGTGTTGAGAGCTGTCTGGTCATTACCGTGATATCCTCAAGCCTGACCCTGTCGAAAAAGCGCTTGATGGACAGATCCCTGACGCTTTGAGTAGGGGCGGACATCTCTTCGGTTATGGTGCTGACAAATACCCCCTGAGACCTGAGCTTGAGTTTGGCCTCTCTCAAGGAAGATGCATCCATCATCCCCTGGGCGGTCTTTCCCTTTTCCGTGTATCCGCTCCAGTTATATAATGCCAATTATTCCCCCTGCTTCGTCATTGGCTCTTTGCTTTCTTTCTTCGCTTCTTCAGGTGCACCTTCTTCACTTGCAAGAGCTTTGAAATACTCTTGATTCACCTCAACGGCAATCTCGTTTTTGATCCGGGCCTTCAGCTCGGCCATCTGTTTTTCGAGAAGATCCCTTTCCAAGGTCTTTTCAATGGATTTTTTTGCCTGGTCAATGGTTTTCGTTCTGGCAGGCCGTATATTTTCCACCTTGATAATGTGGTATCCGAATGAGGATTTGACAACATCGCTTATTTCCCCTTTCTTAAGATCAAATGCAGCCTTTTCAAATGCCGGATCCATCTTTCCCTTCTCAAACCAGCCAAGGTCTCCTCCCTTGCTCGCAGACGGGCATTTCGATTTTTCCCTGGCCAGCTCCTTGAAATCAGCCCCGCCTCGCAGAGCTTTCAGGATACTCACAGCTTCATCCTTACTTTCCACAAGTATGTGAGAAGCCTTTACCTTGGAAGGAGTATTATAGGAGTCCTGGTTCTCCTTATAATAGTTTTCGATATCCTTTTCATCAATATTGAGAGTCTTCTTTATCCCTTCTTCAAGTTCACGGGCCAGAATCTGGTCTATCATATTGTTCAGTTTCATCTTCATGTCGGGGCGTTTATCCACACCCTGTTTCCGGGCCTCCCAGGCAAGCATTTTCATTTCCACCAGTCTGTCTGTAAGCTCTTTCATGCCCTGTGCAGACGAATATCTTGATCTATACTGCAAAGGGATCTGGGCCAGGATCTGCCCAAGATCACTCCTTGTTATCACCTCATCGCCAACCCTTGCCACTATATCCGTATCCAGCGAAGCCTTTTCCGCCATATTTTTCTGAACCGCTTCATTCACGCCAGCCTTGTCATCATTCTTTGTACAGCCGCTCATTCCAATACACACCAGCAACAGTACCAGGAAAATCTTTCTCAAAGTAACCCCCTTATCTTTACAAAACTATTTGTTTCATGCTCATTTACAACAGGAAACATAGGGGAAATAAACAACGAATGCACAGTGAAGTCAAGCAGGAGCTTGTTTATGATCCATGCGCTCTTCCCCGGAATATTGAATCATACCAGATCAGAGAGATTTCGGACTGTGTCCGTTCTATGCGCCTAGCAGCATGATGAACGCCCTGAAGAGTTCCGGGTCGAAATCCTGAGACATCTCCTGCTGCATGATCCTGATCGCCTGATACGGACTTGTCTTTGTACGATACGGCCTACCTGCCGTCAGCGATTCGAATACGTCTGCAATGGCACATATCTTCGCATACATGGGGATTCCGTCTGCTTCCCTGCAAAAGGGATAGCCTTGTCCGTTGTGCCTTTCATGATGCGACAGCACTATGGCTGCAGCCTCCGGAGAAAGATGTTCTGTCTCAAGCAGCCGGTCATATCCCCACATGGGATGCATCCTGATAATCTCCCATTCCTGCTTCGTAAGTTCCGTCTTCTTCTCGAGTATCCTGATAGGTACCTGTGCCATGCCGATATCATGCAGGAAAAACCCTGCACTCATGGCGGCAATATCGTGTTCGTTCTGCTTGTCGCGAAACAGTTTCAGCGCCAGGGCGGTCGCATATATTCCTACCCGGACAGAATGCTGAAAGGTAAAGTGATCATGGGAGCTTATCCATATGAGATTGTCCATGACCCTTTCTTCACTGAGAATGCATTCAACCATCTCTTTTGCATTTTTTTCCACATCCGATATATATCTTGGTTCAGAGCACCTGAAAACATCCTTGATGGATGACATCGAGGTGGAGAATGCGACTTCGGCCTTCACGCTTGAATCAACTCCAGGGTCGGTCAGGATTGAGCTCAAGTAGCGGGTCTTGTATTCATCGACAATGCCCCATTCATCCCGGGTGGTATACAGCCTGGTATGTCCGTCACGAAGAATTTTGCCGTGCTGTTCGGTAAAAAACGCCCCTTTTGCCGCAAAAAGCCGAAAGCTGCCCTTGATCTCGAGATAGAGATCAAAATCATAACGCTCATTGAACCGCATGATCGACAAGGGCACTTCAACATACATTTCCTGATCCATCCTTAACACCACTATCGTCAAAACAACCAATAAAATAAAGAATCTCTTACCTGAACATTGATTCGGAGGAATCACCTTTCAGCAACGAAAACCCTTCATGCACTGTACGATAATCAGGTACAAACAACAAAGTCTGTTGTCAAAGGGTTATGTCTTTAAGATATGGCAGCTGAGAGTCCTTTTGTGAAAGCAGTGGCGAGGCAACCGGCCAGGTTATCGAAAGATCCGGATCATCCCACCTGATCCCTCCGTCTGCATGGGGCGCATACAGCGAATCGACCTTGTAGATCACATGGGTATCGTCCTCAACGGTGCAGAAGCCGTGGGCAAACCCTCTGGGCACATAGAGCATGTTCAGTTCGGAGCTTCTTAATTCAACACAGGTCCATCTGAGAAATGTCGGGGAATCCTGTCTAAGGTCCACGATCACATCATGGACCGACCCGCTGATTACCAGCACCAGCTTTGCCTGGGCATGGGGAGGATATTGAAAGTGCAGCCCTCTCAGCACGCCCTTTTGCCTGGAAAAAGAATAGTTGTCCTGAACAAAACCTGCCTTGATCCCATTATCCCTGAATGCCTTTTCATTAAAGGTTTCCACGAAAAACCCTCTTGGGTCTTTGTGTACGGCAGGCTCGACAACAAAGGCGCCCGGCAATTCCGTTTCAATGAACTTCATGCAAATCTCCCTTAACCTTGCTGTTTTCCTGATCATTACCGCAAGACACTCACAATAGCAACATCGACAAGCCGGGCAAAAAACATTTTGAAATTCGAATTGCGAATTGCGAATTTGGAATATAAGGGAAAATCAGCGGGCCATGTCTGGCAGAACGCAATGGAATTACTCCTTGATATCCATCTCAGCGCGTATTTCGTTCAACATGGAATGGTATCTGGGTGAGACATGCATGGGGAATACCCGTTTCGCCCTCAGTCTCCCTGCAATCATGCCTGCCTGGCGTGCAGTAAGGTGTCCCTTGATAATCGCCTGCTCCCTCATTTCATCGAGGTAGTAGGTCTCGATAAAGAGCATGTCCGCGTCCAGAGCTATACTCTCCATATGCCGGATATTCTCCTTAGTGCAGGCGATATCGGTGAAAAAGGCGACCTTCTGACCCGGGGTGGCGATAATGAGTTCATGGGCAAGTTCTGCGGCAGGGGTCATTATGATCCCTGAATCAGTCATCACATCGATAAGGGTCTGTGTTTCGCCCGAGAGGATGCACTCCTTGAGCCTCCCTATCCAGGCGCCCGGGATATACCCCCTGCGGGTAATGACATTACCTTTGATGTTCACATGAACGATCTCTTTTATTACGAATCCCAGGCAGGGTATATTATGATCGAGAATGACCGCATCGACCAGATACCTTGAATCCCGGGCAATTGTATGGCCGCTGCGGTCCTCTTCATGCCGCAGCGCAGTATCAAATCCCTCAGCTGCCCGGGTCCTGGTCGAGCGTATCGTACTATCCAGAATCTCATGTATATATATCTCAAGAGGGTAATCCTTTGTCAGGTTCCAGGTATATGCACGGAGTTTTGCAAGCACCTTATCGGTGATGCCTTCCGGGCCGTAGATATTGAGGGGCTTTCTCCTGTGCAGTATAATACGCAGGACCTGATCAATGCCCATGAAATGATCCATGTGTGTGTGCGATATGAATATGGCATCGAGGTCGAGAACTTCGCGGTTGGCAAGCCCTTCGACCCTTCCGCAGTCGAACATGACAGCCTTTTTCTCATTCAGGACGCGGACATATACTACAGGATCGTACAGTTCCGTATTTACCAGCCTTGGTATAAAGGAAGGCCTCATAATCCAACATCATTTGTCAAGTTACATGTCCAGTGCTTTCAGAAGGCTGTCCACATCATCCTGGGAAGATGCCACACCTTTTTCCTCTCCCGGGATGGCAGGCCCATGAAGTCTAGTGCCGTGTTCGGAGAGATCCCCCATATCTTTGAGACCTGCATGATGGCCGTATCTTCTGATAAGATCCACCAGCCTCCTCTCCATGTTATCCACAACCTTGCTGACCTTCTTGATGATCTGATCTACCAGGTCTGCATGGATCTGCAGTTCGCTGATACGCATAAGCTCGCCTACGAGTTCCGAGTTGTGCGTCTTGAGTTCCTTGATTTTCAACAGCGCGCCTTTCTTGTCATCCGATACAATTAGCCGGGCGATCTTGTCATACGCCATATTGTCCCCGAGGGCGATCTCCTGCCTGGAAAACAGCAGGTCCAGGGTCCTCTCCGAGGTATCCTTGACAATATTGGAGACATAGGCAAGCTTGGAGGTTAACCCCTGGACATCCTCTTCCGAGATGTTTGTCAGGATCGGCTCCAGAAACTTCTGAATATCCTTGATGGACTCATGAAGCTCTCTGGTGATTTCCCCGATGCCCCTGAACAGGTCGGTGGCAGCAATGGTGGAAAGTTTCTTCATGGATTCTGATGCCTTTTTGAGGTCTCCGGTGGTAAGCGCAATGATCGATTCTTTCAGGGTATCCATAAAGATAATGAGCTGTTCTATGGATTCGGGTCCCTCTTTCTCGAGGTATTCCTTCAGTGCTTCGGCCTGTCCGAGGATATTATCAACATGGTCCCGGCTCTTTTTTTCCTTAGTCTTTGCCATCACGGTCTCCATCCACCTTTATGAAGGTACTTCTTCAGGTCCGATCATCTGCGTTATTTACTTCATCGAATCCTGTGTTCAATTCCCTGGCAGTGCCTATGAACCAAAGCGTTGCACCACTGTCTATTCCAGTTCGGAATCCGGCGGGCAAATCTTGAACCCGGCACTGCTGAAACCATGCAGCCGGCATTGATGCTTTCATAAGAACCGTTTTACTCCTCATCAGGAATATTCTTGAGATCCTCGATCCATGGTGCGTCTTCACTGTCGCTCGGTGCACGATAATCCCCACGGGGAGAGAGAGAACCGCCTGACCCCACCTTGGGGGAATTCGGAATACATGATCTCTTGTACTGGCTGATACGGAAAAACCTGTGCAGGAACACCTCAAGCCAGTGCTTGATCTCGTTTAGCGGATATTCGTGCCGTGCATCCTCGGGAACGTCCGGCCATACCCCCTTGTTCCTGTCATGCCATGCATTCCAGGAAAGGTATGCGATCTTAGAAGGTCTGTATCCGTAGCGGGTTGTGTAGAAGGTGTTGAAATCCTGGAGTTCATAAGGGCCGATAACTGCCTGTGTACTCTGAGCAGGCTGATCCCCCGCCATTCCGGGAATAAGTTCAGGGCTTATCTCTGTTTTAAGTATGCCGTTCAGACATGCAGAGACATCCACTCCAAAAAGATCCTTTGCAGCCACCCATCTGATGATGTACTGGATCAGTGTCTTGGGAACACTGGCATTGACATTATAATGCGACATGTGGTCCCCCACACCGTAGGTGCACCAGCCCAGGGCGAGTTCGCTCAGATCTCCGGTGCCCACAACCATTGCATGGCGCTGATTTGCAATGCGAAACAGCACTGAGGTGCGCTGACCGGCCTGAACATTTTCAAAGGTGACATCATAGAGTTCCCGCCCGGAGGCATAGGGGTGAGAAATATCCTCCATCATCTGTATGCAGCCTGGTTTTATATCAATCTCGCCGGATTCGGTCCCGAGTGCCTTCATGAGTTCCACAGCATGCATATAGGTCTTCTCCGAGGTTGCAAACCCGGGCATGGTATAGGCCTTGATATTTGTCCGCGGCAGGCCCAGTGCATCCATTGCACGGGCACATACAATGAGTGCATGGGTGGAATCGAGCCCGCCCGACACCCCTATGACAAGGTTTTCCATGCCGGTCGATTTCATACGTTTCACCAGGCCCTGCACCTGAATATTGTATACCTCATAGCATCTCTTGTCCCTGAGAGCGGCCTGGGCAGGAACATAAGGGAACCTCGATATCTCCCGATCAAGAGGGATCTCTCCGGCAGGGGGCTCCAAATCAACACCTATCCTCCTGAATATTGGCGCATTGCCCCTGTTAAGGCTTCGCGTACTGTGAAAGCTCGTCTGACGAAGCCTGTCCTGGCTAAGACGGTCGATATCGATATCCGCACAGATGACCTGGGGATCGAAGGAAAACCTCCTGGATTCCGAGATGAGAGTGCCGTTCTCGTAAATGATGGCATGTCCGTCCCAGGCAAGATCGGTGGAAGATTCACCGAACCCGGCAGCAGTATAGATATACGACCCGAGACACCGTGCAGACTGGTTTGAAGCCAGATCATGACGGTATTCGTCTTTTCCCACAGTGATATTGGATGCAGACAGGTTTACCACGATTGTAGCGCCTGCCAGCGAGGCGAAACTCGATGGCGGTATGGGAGACCACAGATCCTCGCATATCTCCACAAAAAACCTGAAGTTGGGGATCTTGTGAATATCAAATATAAGATCCGGCCCTATGGGAACATCTTTGCAACCCAGGATATCCAGTGTTGAAACCGGTATTTCATGAGCCGGCCTGAACTGCCTAGCCTCATAGAATTCACGGTAATTGGGCAGATAACTCTTCAGGGCTATCCCTGCTATCTTTCCTGCATGCAGTACAATCCCGCAATTGAACAGGGCATTCATCACAACGAGCGGGGCGCCGACAACAACTGCCATATCCATATCTGCTGTAGCCTTCATAAATCCGGAAAGGGCATCGTGCACTCCGAGCAGAAGCGCATCCTGAAAAAAAAGGTCTTCGTTGGAATATCCCGAGATGCCGAGTTCAGGAAAGACAGCCAGGACAGCATTGTTCTCATATGCCCTGTTCACAAGCTCCAGTGTCTTTTGCGCATTGAAGGCCGGATCAGAGACTTTCAGCTCGGGGATGCATGCTGCTACGCGAATGAATCCGTGACAATACAGATTGAAAAAGGTCGAACTGTTCTCCACAGCATAACTCCTTAACTGCATTTATCGCACATGGCGCCAGGTTTTTTAAATTCGAAATTCGAAGTTCGAAATTCGAATTTTTTCAGTCTTCACCTAGCGCCCTCTTTCTTATAATATACAGCGTATTAACGCCATACGCAATGAGCGTATACGCCTTAAGGCCGAAGAAAATCGCTCATTACCGAGCTGCAGGGCCTTTTCACACAGCCAATGTACCCGGGGGATAATTCATACTTGAATTTAACGTATTCATCTTGTAAGGATTATGAAGGTCAAAGGAGTACAGGTAATCGCTGGTGATCTGCTTTACGCAGACACGAGAGGAAAGTCCGGGCTCCATAGGGCGATGGTGGTCGTTAACGGCGACCGGGGGAAACCCCAGGGAAAGTGCCACAGAAAACAGACCGCTATCCTACAGGGGTAGCAAGGGTGAAACGGCGAGGTAAGAGCTCACCAGTTCCCCGGGTGACCGGGGAAGCTCGGTAAACCCCACCTGGAGCAAGACCAAAAGAGGGGCTGATGGGACTGCCCGTCCCGCCCCCGGGTAGGTCGCTGGAGGCGGCAGGCAACTGCCGTCCTAGATGAATGATTACCGACTGGAACAGGGAGACCTGTTTCATGTAACAGAACCCGGCTTACGTACTTCTTCCGGCCTTTTAAGTAAATTTTTAATGATGGAGCGTATCGGTCTTACATGGAAAAAAAATCGAGATTCGAGCTTGGTCATACGGAAAAAATACGCCGTTCCATCTATGTCTTCCTGCGCGACGAGCTCGAGCGCAGGATGAAATCCATTGCCCTGGAAGAACAGTACCGTCTGTGTCAGGAAAAAAAGATCCCATACCCCTATGTCGATTCCAGCGAGCTGAGACCGAAAAAAAAGGAATTCTCCATGGAATCGACAGAGGCAAGGCCGTTCTTCATTATCTTCTGCGAAGATACTATCGATGAGATGCACCAGAAATACATCAGGTTTTCCGATTCAAACCGCGTAAGGAAAGATACGATAGCCCTTGTACCCAACATCAGACTTCACCGATCATTCTATTCGGCTGTAAGGTTCTTTGAAAGGGACTCGTTCTTCGAGCTCCTTGACCAGCTTATCGACATCGATTACTGCCTGCTCATTCAGAGGGACAACCGGTATAAAAAACGCAACCGGTATTCTCTGACCCATTTTCATGTAAAGATAGACTGGCCCATAGCGGATGCCGCAGAAAGCCTGGCAAAGGAGCTGCGGTATATCTCAAAAAACCTCTATGAAAAAGGTGAACGCTATGCAGAGATCCTGCAGCAGAAACTGTTCGAATACTACGGCTGCCATCACCAGGCATCGGGCGGTCGGAGATCTGCAGCACTGATAGCTGCCCAGTACCTCAAGAGCATACCGGGACTTGCTACGGTATATGTATCCAGCTCAGAGACTAAGACCCTGACAAGATACTCGGAAAAGGGTGTTGCAAGGTATGCAATCATACAGATCGACAAACAGTTTGCAAAAAGTATCTGTGAAACCAACAACCTCACAGAAGAGGGCTTCCGCCAGGGATATGCACTTGGCGAATCAGAGAATTTCTTTGATGTGATCATATTTGTGAGCTACAAACATACTGAATGGGGTGCACCTCCCACTGACGGTAAACTCAGAATACTCAAACCGGATTACAGCTGGCTTGGAGTGGACATGGAGATGATCCTTCCCATGCCCCATGCAGTGAGTTTCAGGCCGGTTCACGTAAAATGGGTGTATAAATCTTAAGTACAATGCAAGGAGGCAGGTTTGGGTATCATCATTGACGGCAAAGTACTGGCGGAAAAAAAACGCGAGGATATCTCCAGGCGTGCAAAAGCCTTTGCTGATAAATACGGAAGATCTCCGGGGCTGGCCGTAGTTCTGGTAGGCGAGGATCAGGCATCCGCGGTCTATGTAAGAAACAAGAAACGCGCATGCATTCAGACAGGGATCACTTCCTTTGATTATCATCTGGACGAAAACACGACACAGAAAGAGATCCTGGCGCTGATTGACGAACTCAATGCAAGGGATGATGTGGACGGCATACTTGTACAGCTGCCCCTTCCTTCACAGCTCATTGAAGAGGAGATCCTCGTAAGGATAGATCCGTCCAAAGACGTGGACGGTTTTCACCCCTATAACCTGGGCAGGCTTCTGATGGGAGAACCGTCTCTCGTCCCCTGTACCCCGACCGGCATCATGTACATGCTCGATGAATACGGGGTCGACATTGACGGGAAAGATGCAGTCATTATAGGCAGGAGCAACATCGTGGGAAAACCTATGGCAATACTCCTCATGATGCGGCACGCAACCATCACCATCTGCCATTCTCATACAAAAGATCTGCCTGCGCGGGTGAAATCAGCTGATATCGTTGTCGCTGCAACCGGCAGGCCTCACATGATCAAAGGTGGCTGGATCAAGGACGGAGCGGTTGTCATAGATGTAGGCATATCACGGACAGAATCGGGTCTGGTAGGTGATGTGGATTTTGATGAGGCGATAAACCATGCAAGCCTGATAACCCCGGTCCCCGGGGGGGTCGGGCCCATGACCATCACGATGCTGCTCGAAAACACCATTGTTGCAGCCGGAAGCCATGTATCTTAA
>JAFGTK010000335.1 GCA_016934135.1 Deltaproteobacteria bacterium
CTCATCTCTTCGCTGCCTGCTGCAACATTGTCGGCAGCGCTGTGCACATCGGCAACGATCTCTCGCAGTTTGTCCATCATGTTTCTTAGGGCATCTGCAAGCTGACCGATCTCGTCTTTCTGGTCGATGTCGATCTCTGCAGTAAGATCACCGTCAGCCACTTTCACCGCAAGGTCTACGCCCTTGTTCAATGCCTTGGTGATGCTTCTTGCAAAGAAGAAGAAGATCACAGATGCAATGGCAAAGAAGATGACCGCGACCAGTGCGACTATATTGCGGACCGCCATTGCCGGTGCGAGAAATTCCTCATCGGGCAGGGACAGGCCGATGCTCCATCCTGTTGTCTTTACCGGGGCAAAACCGCCTGTTTTCGGAATCCCGTTAAAGACATACTGTTCCACACCGAAATTTCCCGCCAGTTGTTGTTTTGAGATCTCTTCCATGCCGGCCAGCTCTGCCACATTCAGCTTCATGACATGATCCTTATTGGGATGTGCTATAGCTATCCCATTCTTGTCGAGCATATAGGCATATCCTGTTTTTCCTACCTTGGTATTTGCCACCAGTTCACTGAGAAATCCTATGGAAAGGGTGTTGGAAATTATTCCTACTATTGTGCCATTTTCAGTGTATATTGGTGCGGCAATCGGCACAAACGGTTCATTGGTAACCTTGTTCAGATCTGCATCTCCTATATTGACCTGCCCGGTGATGGCATCCTTGAAGTATTGCCTGTTGGCAATAGATACACCTGCATAACCATCTTTTGATGCGGAAAATATCTTGCCATCCAGGCCCGCTGCAATAACAACCTGAGAGTTGTCGCTCAACCCTTTGGTCTGACTGAAAACCTTGAGTTTATGATTTAGGGCGGCAACTTCATTTTTAGCCTGGTCAAAACCGTTTTTAGCTACTGCTTCTGCTGCCTTGACGGTTGAATTACCAACCGAGAGATCCAACACTACCCTGATCTCTCCATTGAGGGCATTGTCTACCCCGCCTGCAAGGGCTTTCGTTACCCCGGCCAGCTGCTCGTTTTCTATGGATGTAAGACCACCGGTAGCCTCTTTGACTGCCATGTATCCTACTGTCGCGAGCGGTATCAATAGGATGATTAAACCGACCATAATGAGTTTTGTACCTAATTTCAGATTCTTAAACATTATCTCCTCCTTGGATCCTTGTTTAAACGTTTTTTAGTGTTTGCTGATATATGTTCATTGCAGAAATCTATTACCGACTGCGTAGGGTTTTTCCCGAGCATGGTTTCGATCAGATCTCCCTGGCGTATAATGAGAAATGTGGGAGTTCCTATTATGCCGTAGCGTTTTGTGAAATAGGGGAGGAGATCTTCAAGAGCAAAGCATACACTGAGCTGATGCGAAAACGATGCTGCTATTCCTTCAAGCTGCCTGATGTTTCCCTGGAAGTCTTTGTCTCTGCACAGGCATGCAATGAGAACCGGTTGATCTTCCTCCCCCATAAGAACCCCGATGTTGTCACTTCCTAGCTGGGTAACGAGTCCTTTTTCTGTTTTCCCAATCATGAAGCCCCCGTGTCTGTGCTGCGGTATGGTTTCTAACACGATAGATGTCTACAACAGGTGTGCCAATAGGGTTAAAGCGGGGTTGGAAAGACTAAATATATAATAAATACAAATTGGTATGGGTCTTGTGAGGGAATGACGTTTTTGTACTGCGTCCTTGTGTAAATGTAACATTCAAGAAGTGTTACATTTACACAAGTGTTACATGTTACACTTTTTTATCCTGATTACGAATATTGTATTCCTTCATCTTCCGGTACAGGGTCTGGCGGCTTATGTTCAGGATATCCGCTGCCTTTGCCTTGTTCCAGTATGTTTTTTCAAGGGCATCGATGATGTCCTGTCTCCCGCTTTTTACAGGGGATTGCCTTTCCGGCTGATATTTGCCGAGATTACGGAACTCCGGCGGGAGATCGTCTTCCTCTATGGTGGGCCTGCGGCACACGACAAAGGCATGTTCGAGCGTATGGAGCAGTTCGCGTATATTCCCAGGCCAGTCGTATTCCATAAAAATCTTTTCGACTCTCGATGATACCCCCATAATGTGCTTATTGAACCGGTTATTGAATTCCTGGATATAGTGATTGACGAGCAGGGTAATATCATCCTTTCTCTCAGACAACGGCGGCATGGAGATCTCGACAACCTTGAGTCGATAGTACAGGTCTTCGCGGAATTCTCCTGTTCTCACCCTTTCTTTCAGATCCCGGTTGGTTGCAGAGATTACCTGTGCATCCATGCTGATCGGGGTGGAGTCTCCGACACGTTCAAATTCTCTGGCCTCTAGAACACGAAGGAGCTTGAGCTGAGTCCTTGGTGAGATGTCCCCGATCTCGTCGAGAAATATGGTGCCGTCACCTGCCAGCTGGAAACGCCCTGCCTTGTCCTTTATGGCCCCGGTGAAGGCCCCTTTTACATGTCCGAACAGTTCGCTTTCCAGGAGATTTTCAGCAAGCGCCGAACAGTTCACCACTACAAAGGGGTTTGCAGAGCGCACAGAATTGTAATGGACAGCCCTGGCAATGAGTTCCTTGCCGGTTCCGCTCTGCCCGGTGATGAGCACCGTTGTATCAACATCCTTGAGGTCTTCGAGCAGATTATAGATGTCCTGCATCTTCTTGCTTCTTCCGATAATGTTGTGAAACTGGTGCCTGTCCTGCAGCTCTTTCTCCAGATGGGATAGGCGTGTTATGTCACGGATGATCATTACCGCACCGATCTGTTTATCCTGCCTGTCCCGAAGAGGAGAGATGTTGAGCACCACAACCTGCTGGGCATGTTTTGTATTGGAGCATTCAATGCGGTATTCATGAATGGATCTTTTAGTCTGAAGGGTCTCTTTCAGGATGTTCATGCATTCTTTGCAGCATTCGTTTTCGATAGTATCGATCCTCGCATTGGTAATGACCTTTGGCGCAAGATCGCAGATCTTTTCAACCGCATCATTTGCCTGAATTATACGCAGATCGGAATCCACTGTAATGATCGCATCTTCTACGCTCCTGAATATGGCTTCAAGATGTGATTGGTACCGATCTTTTTCATTCTCGATAACGGCCTTTTCATCCAGGAGCATCTTATGCTGGAGCGCATGTTTCGTTACCCGTACCAGGGTGTCTCTTTTGATGGGTTTGGGCAGGTAGTCAAAGGCACCGAGGCGGACCGAGGCTGCGGCAGTATCGATATTGGGTTCTCCTGTCATCATGATCACCGGGCATGTCCGGCCCTGAGCCTTGATCTCTTTGAGGATATCCACACCTGAATGCTCACCCAGGATAATATCGGTAAAGACCAGGTCGAACGAGGTATCCTGTAACGCTGCCATGGCATCGGCATAGTCCCTGGCTGCTGAGGTTCTATAGCCTTCCCTGCGTAAGAATTCACCAAATGTGTGCCTTATGCTCTCTTCGTCATCGATTATCAGTATGTGTGCCTGCTTCATGTGAGTCCCTTATCATAAAATCATTACGACTGTTTTATACATATTTTTTTTGCTGGTGAAGTGCCTTATGGATGGCTTTTCCTATGGCGGATCTGGAAAATGGTTTTTCCATGAAGCAGCTGATTCCCAGATCCATGGCCCTTTGTGCGGTTATGGTTTCACTGTGTCCTGTCATCAGTATTATTGGAAGATCCCGGCGAAGCAGCAACATGCTCGATGCAAGGTGTTCCCCTGTCATAGCCGGCATGGTCTGGTCGGTTATCACCAGATCGAATTGCGCAGGATCCCGGTTAAACATCTCCAGTGCCGTTGTGCTTGCAGATGCTATGCTTACGCAGTAGCCGAGCTGTTCGAGCATATTCTTACCGAAATGCAGGATTGCCTCCTCATCGTCGACCAGCAGGATATGTTCGCCGTTTCCTGCAGGAACCGCCTCCTGCCTGAAATCTCCC
>JAFGTK010000336.1 GCA_016934135.1 Deltaproteobacteria bacterium
ATCCTTTTATTTGCCGTTGTCGATGACTCCAAGATCGCAGTATTATCTGCGGCACTTAAGAAATGTCAGGAAAATCTCATGCCCGGCGAGGGTATGAGGTCCTTTGTCATGTCAATAGAGAGCATGATATAGGCATGAATCCCGGCAACAAACCCGCTTTGGCGGGTTAGATCCGCTATAAACATGCAGCTAAAATATATATTCTGTATTGATGAATCATGAACATTGTAGGGCCCGATGTCCCCATCGGGCCGCATTCCCGGGGATAGGTTGTTTTAACGGTCATGTCCTTCCGAGGTGGACCGTTCGGGGAACGGTCCCTACATTGATTGCTGCTGACTATACAGGTGAAAATGCGGGTGCGGTTTCAGCCGCTCCCAGAGTATTATGTATTTATCTGATGCAGTACAGGATGTCTATCCTTTGCTTTCACCCTTTTCTTCAGTCATTACGCCGAATGTATCGAAAAATGTTTCAGGGGGGGAATAGATCTCATCCTCTGGCTTGCGCACAAGCGACCGTGAAGACGTCGGACATGTGCTGACGCAAAGACCGCATCCGATACACCTGTCCTGTATCATACGAGCCTTTTCATCATTTAGCTCGACAGCATCGACAGGGCATCTCTTTATACATGTCCCGCATCCGGTGCATGATGACTCGTCTATGACGCAGAAATAATTGCTCTTGACCTCACGTGCCGGTGAAGGGAACAGTTTGAGCGAGATGAGCATTCCGCAGCAGCATGAACAGCACGCGCACATCGCCTCGACCTCTTTGGAATTTGCCGGCTGGATGACAAGTCCTTCCTTTATGTTCCTCTCAAGGATGGCAAGGGCCTCTTCTTTGGAGATATAGCGCCCCATGGAGTTTTCCACATAGTAATCAGCAAACGAATCGAACTGCATGCATGTTTCCAGTGAATGGTCACAGCCTTTGCCGTACATCCTGACCGCCATCCTGCAAAGACAGGGCGCAATGGCTATGCGGTCTTTTCTTGCAATGATCGAGGCTGCATCGTCATAACTTGCGACAGGCCACTTTGAAACCATCTCTGTATTAATCGGGATAGTGCGCAGATGGGGTGTCTTGAGAGAATGAAACGATCCTCCAAGCCCTGTAAGATAATACTCGGAGATATTCTTCAGCATGGATTTATCAAGGTTGTTGATCTGAAACTCGTAGATACCCACAATGAATGGGATGGCAAAGTACCTGGGGACACCTTCTTCACGCAGCCTGAAAAGAAGCCCTTTCAAGGCCATGTCCTCCAGCATTTGTGCTGTCTCGTCCATATCCCGCCCTGTACGCTTAGATACTTCCTGCGGAGTTTCAGCAGTGGTGCTCATATCGAGGAACAGCTCGGCATGTTCCGGGGTGAACAGCTGCTTGAGAAGCTTTATCTCAACACCTGTAGGCGTCGCCGGATAACCTGTTGCCATCTCATCCAGCCGTATCTGTAATTTCTTATATAGATCTTCCATGCAACCCTGCCCCTCCAGATCTTTTCACTTCTGTGATTATGTACCTTCAATATCCTGTTCCGGAGTGTATATTACCATTACAAATATTTCAATGGTCTGGTAATTTTATGCAGAATCTTCTCTGATATGAATGCATTGGTTTATATCAAGTAAGACAAACTACCACACGGTGTGCAACCATTGGACTACAAGCTTTTCAGGATATGGCTGATTTACTATTTAGGCCGAATATTCGATTATACTTTCAAGCTCTCTTCGAAAGAGAGAGACCTCCTTTTCGCCAGAAGAAGGGGCATAGCCTTCCAAATTCTATGCCTTCCATCCAATCTTTCTTCTGGCTATTTTTTTGCCCTTTTTCCGGGTTATGCAATCATTTACTGATACCCACACCCATCTTTCTTAAGATTTCCGTTTCTTATTGCCTATGCGCGGAGCCTTACGGATAGAGCCCACCACCTTCTGAAGACCCACGGGGAAGATCCTCTTGAGCCAGTCGTAGACATATGCATCAGACCCTACCATAATGCGGTGCTTATTTTTCCTTATACCGGAGATGATTATCCGGGCTGCCTTGTCTGCAGTTGTATGGACAAGAAACCGGTCAAATACCTTGATCATATCCGAATGATCCATATCCGGGTCTGTGCCCTTATAAAAACGGGCATTCCGCACAATGTTGGTGGAGATGCCGCCTGGATGTACACAGGAAACCCTGACAGGCGAGTCCTTGAGTTCCTGGCACAGGGTCTCGGTAAAGCCTCGTACAGCATATTTCGTCGTGCAGTACGGGCCGTTGTTCGGGTTTGTGAAGATACCGTTAACACTGGATATATTGACGATATGTGCCTCTTTCTGCTCTTTCAGATATGGAAGAAACGCCTTGCAGCCATAGACAACCCCCCACAGGTTGATGCCCATGATCCATTCGAGGTCTTCATAGCTAACATCCTCGAGGGTTTCTGTAATGGCGACTCCGGCATTATTGATGAGGAGATGCACGCATCCGTGAAGATCTACCACATCATGGGCATAGGCATATACCTGCTCCCTGTCTGAAACATCAATGACATGAGTAGTAACCTTCACCCCATTGCCGCTGATCATAGATGCGGTCTGCTGCAAACCGGCCTCATCCACATCCGAGATCGCCACATGGCACCCATGGCCTGCCAGGTGAACGGCAAGCATCCTTCCTATGCCCGAAGCAGCCCCTGTGACGGCTGCAACCTTGTTCTGCAGATCTTTCATGCTGTGCTTCCTTTCTCATCAGAGTTATTCGTGTAATCAATATCCCAAACCCGCATACAACCCGGCACCTGAACACTGCATGCATGGGCGTGTCTTCTTCTATGAAAATATACCCGCCATTGCCTGGTTGAACCGTTTCCCTGTCCAGCCTATTGCCAGCCGGCTCCCCATAGATACAGCGATCAAGAGGAGGATAAATTTGGACATCATGGCATGGGCAAATGATATATGTCCTACATCGATGGCCTGCAGAGCCACTGTATATAACGCACCAACAGCAAGTCCGGACAGTGTCATGCCGACAAAACAAAGAATCCCGTGTATTGTCCGCGCATTGCCCGAATAGGTTAATTTCCCAAGAAACATGTCTGAAACCACATACATGATTGTTGCGAGAAAAGTGAAATTGCAGACAAAAATAAAGCTTACCGCAAGATCTATCCCCACAGCTGCGACAGGTATCATGCCGGCATATTCGGAGCCCTGCCGTGACAATTTCAGCATCTCCTGCGAAAACCCCCTGTTGGCAATCGCCACGTTTATAATGGACTGGAAAACAAGATTCGGGAAAATATATGCTGTCCAGAAATATCGGCTCCTGGATGAGACGGGCGGACCGGATCCGAGCCCTACGGCATTCATTGTCGCGAGATCGCTCCCGATGAATCTTTTCGTGATGAGATAATGGGGAACAACAAACAGACATGCCAGGAGTACGGTGACAACAGGAGAAGGTTTCCACCCGGTGCCAAAGATGACTGCGGCTGTCAGGGCTGTACAGATAACGGCAACAGCAAGCCCTGTAGGCAATGTCTGTCTCCAGGGGCTTATCACCTTCTCAAAAATCCTGTACTTGTTCTCCTTTGGAAGCTCCACCTTGCCTTCGATAAAATCCTTTCGTGCGGCAAAAAGCGTTCCTGCGGGCTGAAACGTGATAAAAGACAGGTAGGTTGCTGCAATAAAACCCACCACGGTAAACCGGGTATAATCCTTGCCCATTATATAAAAGACTAGGAACCCTGCTGCAGAGAGTAAAATGCCGACAACGATGAAACCTGCAAGCACCTGGATTGCAAGAGCCTGCTCCACCGTCATCTTCTTCTTTTGAATATGCTCCAATGTTTTCCTCCTTTTCCTGTTTCTGCAGGGGAAGCAACGTCCGGAGCACACAAAAAGAACCGGGGATAAACTCAGTATATTGTTCTTGCGGTCAGACGCTTTGAAATATGTTCCGGAACAATCAAACCAGCCAGGACCTCCAGTGAACCCGCCCTGGTTACCACCGGCTCTATTATACGGAATCGTATGTACTGCTCATGAATGTTGAAGGACACATGTGAGTCCTGAATATTTACTATACAGAGACTCTCATCAACACTGCAGATACGGATACTTTCCAATTCGGAGCGCATGGCATCCTCCTCTTAAAAGCAGACAGCATATAACAAACGTTATTTTTTTATTTATATGAAGCTGACATATAATGTCAAGTCTTGATATGAAAAGGACAATTGAATTATACTGCCAACAGGACAA
>JAFGTK010000066.1 GCA_016934135.1 Deltaproteobacteria bacterium
CGGGAACCTTCACCTGCGAAATGAACAGATCAGGGAATACTGCAGGGAAAATGACAAGATACTCTATGATTTTGAAGATATAGAGACTTATGACCCTGACGGTAACTATTTCGGAGACAAAACCCCCAACGATGGCTGCAATTACGACACCGACAATGACGGAGAAAGAGAAGGCAACTGGGCCATCGAGTGGCAGGAAAGCCATACTCTGGGAGTAGACTGGTATAACTGCTCTTCGGCACATTCCGAGGCTCTTAACGCCAACCTCAAGGCCTATACGGCATGGTGGCTCTGGGCGCGGCTGGCTGGCTGGGATGGTCAGTAGGGGGTTAAAACACAATGATGGTGTCCGGACTATTTGTATGATATAAAGCGCACACTGGAATGAATTAGCTCGAGGAGGAATAGGTAATGGCCCTGCAGGAAAAGACACAGAATATGGCTGTATTCTGTGATTTCGAGAATATCGCCCTGGGTGTAAGAGATGCTCAGTATGCCCAGTTCGACGTGAATAAGGTTCTGGAGAGGCTGCTGCTCAAGGGCAGTATAATCGTGAAAAAGGCCTACTGCGACTGGGACCGCTACAAGGTGCATAAACCACTCATGCACGAGGCCTCCTTCGAACTTATAGAGATCCCTCATGTGAGGCAGTCAGGCAAGAATTCCGCCGACATCCGAATGGTTGTGGACGCCCTTGACCTATGTTATACCAAACTTCATGTAGATACCTTTGTGATTATCAGCGGTGACTCGGACTTTTCTCCCCTAGTGAGCAAGCTCAGAGAAAACAACAAACTCGTCATCGGCGTTGGGGTTAAGAATTCCACCTCGGACCTTCTCATTGCCAACTGTGACGAATTTATCTTCTATGACGACCTGGTACGTGAGAGCGAGGCAAAAAAACCGAGAAAACGTAAGCCCGTTGCAAAGAGCTCAGCAGGTGCACCAGCCAAGGCCACCCCGAAGGAGAGCGCCGAGGAAGTCAAGAAACAGTCAGCGCTGGATCTTGTTGTTGAGACTGTAGAGGCCCTGTTTGCAGAACGGGGTGAAGATGACAAACTCTGGGGATCTATGGTGAAACAGGCACTGAAGCGTCGGAAACCGGGTTTCAATGAAAGTTATTATGGTTTTCGTTCTTTCAGCCGGCTTTTGGAAGAGGCTAGGCAGCGGCGCATGCTGGAACTGGAACTTGACGATAAATCAGGCAGCTATATCATCAAGAACGTCATTCATGAGGAATAGATAACGAAATCTTTTTCAGTATGACTCTGGATATTTTTGCAGCGTATCCGATGAGCCAGGTCACCTTTTATCAATCCGAATCAAATACGGTGTCCTGTAATCTCCTCAAAGATGTTTCTTGAAAAGCATCACCCGATTGAGTAGACTTTCTAAAGTCTTATGGCTGTATGCTCAATAAAGGGTTTCCAGGTGGATATATGACTGATGATTTCAGAAAACGGGTCTATTCGTTGGGCAGTTTTTTACGTGATGCCGTGATGCTGGGACGAAATGTCATTGCATTGACACGCACATTTTGCTCCAGGAGGGTTGACAAGGCCTTTCGTGAGAAATTAAATCTGGCTGTTACAGGTGTACTTGGCTGCAGGTATTGCACTTGGCTGCACACTGAGATGGCGCTCTCTCATGGTGTTGAGCCTGAAGAACTGCAGAAGATACTGTCTTTGGAACTGGGTGCTTTCCCTGATGAACAGGCTGTTGCCCTTGCCTTTGCACAGCATTACAGCGAAACAGGAGCTGCACCTGAGAGGGAGGCGGAAAAAAGGTTTTATGAATTCTATGACAATGAAACAGCGCATGACATCCTGCTCTATATAAAGATTATCTATTTCGGGAATCTCTCAGGAAACACCATTGATGCTTTTATAAACCGGGTTCAGGGAAAACCGTACGATGCAAGCAGCCTGTGGAGCGAATTAGTGATATTTTTTGTGCTTGGACCATATTACCTGATCATACTTCCCCTGCTTGCCTTTGCCTTTCATTATAAAAAACAGCGTAAGTGAGGCTGGCGGGATATCGTTGATTATTTGTATCAAATCCAGGATGATTGAAAATAAACTGAATTATGGAGTTCTCAGGCGATACTGATTAATAGCAGCACTTTTCAAGATGCCGATCACATTATAGAATAGAGGGGCAAACACGAAATGGAAAACAGGAAATACTTCGATGCAATCTTTCACCCGAGAACACTTGCAGTTGTAGGGGCGCCTCAGGAAAGGCCGCTCGGATGGCCGGGCATCTTCGGATGTATCCGGGATTACGGATATCCGGGCCGATTGTACCCCATCAATCCGCGTGTTACGCATGTCGAAGGTGTGAGGTCCTATCCCGATCTGGTTTCCGTGCCAGAACCCATAGATCTCGTGATCATATCCGTGCCTGCACCTGCTGTTCCTGCTGCGCTCATGGACTGCGTTGCCTCGGGCAACAGGAATGTTCACATTTTCACTTCGGGATTCAATGAAACAGGCGAGGAAAAGGGGGTTGAACTGCACAGGCAGATTCTGGAAATAGCACATGCCGGAGGTCTCAGGGTCATCGGCCCCAATTGCATGGGTGTATACGTTCCCAAAGAGCGGCTGACAACCTGGGTGAATCCCTCCAGGAAGGACGGCCCGGTTGCATTCGTCAGCCAGAGCGGCGGCCATGCTCAGGATTTTACGGGTTTTGCCTCACGGCTTGGTATTCATTTCAGCAAGGTTGTCAGCTACGGCAATGCCCTGACCCTGGACAGCACTGACTTTCTCGAGTATCTAGCCGGTGATCCTGACACGCAGATCATCACCATGTATCTCGAAGGCGTAAAGGATGGAAGAAGACTGCTTGAGGTTGTGTCAAGGATAAACCGGACCAAGCCGGTAATCATATTGAAGGCCGGGCTGACGGAGGCAGGAACCAGGGCCGTTGCCTCGCACACCGGATCAATGGCAGGTGGAGAACATATCTGGGATGCCTTTTTTAAAATGAGTGGAGCGGTCCGAGTGTTTTCTCTGGAAGACATGGCTCACCTTACCCTGGCATTTAGGCATCTGGATACAACCGGTGGGAACCGCATAGCGGTTATCGGACACGGCGGAGGCATTGCCGTATCTGCCGCTGATGCCTGCAGCAGTGCAGGGCTGACCATACCGCCTTTCAGCGCTGAAACACAAGAGGAGCTAAGGTCATTTATTCCGTCGAGCGGCAACATGATAAGAAACCCGGTAGATGCCATCCCGATCTTTATTGATACCGCAAATATTCAACAAATGCTGGATCTTGCCTCATCGGAACTTGACATCGATATGCTCATGGTTTCACTGTCCCTTGATTGGATTTACGACGTCGATGGTGGTGTTCACATCAACAGGATTGCCGAGTACCTGGCAGGGCATGCACGTGAGTTCGTGAATGGGAAGCCCCTGGTGGTCACCTGGAGAACCTACCGCAACGATCCTCGAATATTTGATGCAGGCCTTAGGATCGAAAGGCTTCTGCTGGAAAGCGGCATTCCTGTCTATCGGGGGTTTGAGTCTGCTACGGGTGCGCTTGCACGGTGGGCAAGATATCACCGGTTCATCAGGGAGAGAATCCCGGTATAGACCGTATCTGTCTTTCCCTCGTGCAGTAATATTACTGATCAGGTGCGTTTTATTGATTTGAAATATTATTGCAGCATTCCCCTATATTCTTATGAAAAGGGTTGTTTCATTAAGCCCCTGAGTGCTTCGTGGAATGATATTACAGCACAAAATACTCCTTGAGAGAGTCTTTTCATAGATATTTGTTACCTTTTTTTCACATATTGTAGGCGTAAAAGGGAAAATAAATGCCACTATCGACGGTGAGTATAGTGGGTATAAATTCGAAGAAAGATAATAACATACTGAAAACAGGATGGAATAAGATAACAATATCATTTGGCACATCTCTTGAATAATTACAGCAAGTGGTTGCTTGATTCGCTTGGCAGCAACGAGACATCATCAAAGAAGAGGAAAAGAACATGAAAGCACCAATTTTTGGGGTTGCAGCTATTATAGGTATCGTGGCTGTAACCCTATTTTTTATGATGGCACAGGAATCCCAGGCCCGGACATCACTGGGGAGTGCCCCGTTTCACGTATATAAACTGCAGTATTCCTATAATGACAAGATATGGCATGACATCATCCTTATTGAAAACGGAACCCTTTCAGAAAATATCAAGTACCTCAACACACAGGGAAAATTTCCATACTTACGGTACTGGTACTCGTATATTGATGAAGAAGGGATAAAGCGTGTTCAGTATATTCCGCTCACTGTGGGAGACAATACATAAAAGAGAAAAAACTCCACACTGGTAAAAATATCCTATTCCTCCTCAGGCCGCAGCCCTTGGCTTATCAAGCGGTTGCGGCCTGATCCCTCTCAGGAGCTATTCAATCACTTCGACCCGCAGCCCGAACTTCGAGAGTGCCTCGCACTTGTCTTTTTTAATGACAATGGGATTTTCATAGCGAAAACCTATCTCATCATCAGGGCAGGCATACTGCATTGCACAGATAAGGACCTCATTTTCCTGGTAGGTATGATCCGGATTGGTCCAGAAAGGGAAGGGGCCTTCATTGAGTCCTATCCTCCATTCGTCACCGAGCATGCCGATGCCGTGTTCGAACCCGGGAACCATGTACTCGGCAAAACCACGTTCTTCGGCAAAGTCCATCATCTGCTCTCCAAGGCTAACAGGTGATATCCCTGCCTTGTAGGTCTTCAGGGTGAGAGATACGATATCAATGAAATTGTTCGCATGCCACAGCTGCCGGTCTGTTGAGGATCCGATCAGGTAGTTGTGAGCATGGTCACCAAGAGCAAGCTTGAACATGGCATGAATATCCACCATCAACGGCTCGCCGAAGCGAAGCTCACGGGTGCTTGCCGGTGTGCAGGCTCCTCCTGCAAGGCCTGTGCGATAGCCGCTGGCAATCTCATTGCCGCCGGTAAAAGACCATTCCCAGACACTCCCGGCCCTGCGCATGGCCAACGCGGCGATGTCTGCGATCTCGGTCTCTGTCATGCCTTTCCATCCGCCGTTTGAGAGGGCTTCTTTGACAGCCTTGTGCCCCACATCTACAATCCTTGATGCTTCACGAAAACGATTGATTGTTCCCTCGTCTTTGACCAGAGACAGTCTATCTATTATGTAGTGGGCATTTACAAGTTCGCAACCTGACAGGGCTGCCTTGAAATTCTCATATTCAAACAATGTGATATTCCCTTCCGGGAGGTAATTCGACATACCGCTCTCGATCCCAATTCGTCCGGACTTCACGTTAAGATCGTCTTTTATGAAATCAGAGATCAATGTAATCTGATCCATTCCTCCCAGTGGTGCGTATCCGAGTACATGATCCTCATCAAGCCATGAATCATCAGCAACACGCGCTGCATCGATGACAAACGTGAAAACAGTGGGATTGCCCTGCGCCGGGATCACGATGTAGCTTCTCCATGGACAGAATGCATCTGCAACCCAGGAGATTGTCCTCAGGCGGGAACCCAGGTAGCAATCAATATTTTCATTTGCCATGCTTTCCTGGATTTGTGACACCCTGCCGGGAAAGTCGATAAAATAAGGATCATTATTCAGCATGGTAGACATGATTACACCTCCTTTCAGTAAATTGTGGGAACCTGAGCCATGATATTGTTGAGCCGGTCGGCAAGCGATGCAAGCTTCAATGCCTTGACCATGTTGCCTTTCAGCCTGAGCTTTCCGCTCATAAGGGCCCTGTGGGATTTGATGATCCCCTGGGTGATCTGTGCAAAGAGGTCGTAATTGCCTGTTATGGTGAATTCAGCCTTGGGTGGGTCGCCTTCATCCACGATCACCTCGGTTATGGAACCTTCCTCGCACTTGAAGTAAAGATACCTGTCCTTTCCCTGCGGACAGTTGATATAGTTGAATGCGACCGAGGTGGTTATGAACTTCATCTTTTCCGGACTCAGTTCTGATTTCAATCGCTTTGCAACCTCGTCACGCCACTGAGAACTTAGATATACAACTTTATCTGACATAATATCCCCCATATGATTGAAAGTTTTTATCACTTAAGCTGTATCTCCAGGTGCGCGTCTCTATGTTCAGGTGTTGTAATTTATGTAGCATAAACCATGCGGCAAGACAATGAACAATTGAACATATCATTAAAACGTTCAACTTATTGATCTGCAGGGACAGGCTTCGTATCTACAATAGGGACTTTGTGGTAAACAAGGCGGGGCATTTTGATATCCTTCTCCTTTGCAACACACAGCAGTACTGATATTTTTCTGTGCGGGGTCAAGGCCTCTTCGTATTCACCTATCGCGAGATTTTCCAGGATAAAGTCCATTGTAGCACCGTATGAATAAACATAGCTGATTTGATGCCGATGTCAAACCGGCTGAATAATACAGACGTCACAGTCCTGCTAGACTGTACATGTTCCTGCCGGGTGTCTTATCTATTGTTGATTATGGATTTGAGGAATGAACTCTCCTCAGTCAGGGTTGATGTATACTTTTCCATATAGTAGTGACCCGGCCAGATCCTGGTTTCCGAAGGCAAAGTAAGGATCTTCCGGATACTTTCACTCAACAGCGAAAAACTTCCTCCGGGGATATCCGTTCGTCCGATATTACCCACAAATATTGTATCCCCGCAGATAAGGTTGCCTGGCCAGTACAGGCAGATGGATCCAGGGGAGTGTCCTGGGGTATGGAGTACCTTGATCGATGTGTTCCCAATGTGGATCTGATCACCGTCGTTAAGGTCGAAGGAAACTTTCGGAGGGATCTTTGTGTTAAATATCGTGGACAGTGCGAAGTGGACAGCGCGCATAGCAAAACCGCTGTCACCCGGATGTGCCCGTATGGGTATCTTTCCGGCAAAGAAGTGGTTACCCATTGTATGGTCCGGATGGAGGTGTGTGTTTATTACCTCCTTGATGTTCATAGAATCGGTGCTGATATGTGAATTGATCCCGCTGCCCGGATCGATCACTATGCACTCTGTGGAAAGCGGATCCCGAATAATATAACTGAGCAGCGCATATGCCGGGGTCTTGATCTGAGTTATCTCCAGCATAAGCAGCTGTTTCCTCAGGAACGTCTAGTGTGTATGATCTTGTTGAATATGGGAAAGAGTAAGGATGCGAGTATAACACTGCCGGAGGCTTGCAGTATGTTTGCAGGCACTTCGGCCATAGCGGCCTTCTGATCATACATGATGGTCTCAGCGAGAAAATAACCAAGCACCATCCAGGATGTTGCAGCTATGAAACACGCAACGAGCAGGAAGGATATCTTTTCCTTGCGGATACGAAGAAAGATGATCAGCCCTGCTACAATGACAGCCTCGGTGCCTTTGATAATCAGGGTCCATATGGCCCACTGGGGATATCCTCCAAGGATGTCGGCCAGTGCCGAACCGATACCTCCGGCAATGAATCCGCCGACCGGGCCGAAAAATATTGCCGTGAGGAGTACCATGGAATCACCGAGGTTCATATAGCCATTTGTCTGTGGTATAGGGACGCGTATGATCATGGTCGATACTGCAACAAGCGCTGTAAAAAGCCCTAAAAGGGCAAAATCACGTAAATTCATTTTTTCTCCTCCATTGTATGCAATGCCTTGGTCAGTCTTGAAATGACCCGCTGCCTGCCCAGCGTTGCCATGATCTCGAATATTCCTGGAGATACGGTCTTGCCGGTCAGGGCAACCCTCATGGGCTGAGCAAGGACCTTGAATTTAATGTTGAAATCCTCCAGAAGACCTTTGATGGTCTCCTCTGTCCCTGTGTGATCTGCAAGATCAACTGTGCTCAGCCGGTCGATAAGTGCGCGAAAGATTTCTGAGAGTTCCGGTACAAAGAACTTCTCTTTGAGTTCATGGAAAGGTTCTTTTTCTATAAAATAGAAGTCACCGAAATCAGCCATGTCTTTGAGGGTTTTTGTCCGTTCCCTTACATCGATGACAACCTGCTCGATATATTCTTTATCGGTAATGTCATAGTTCTCCTTTTGGAGAAACTCTGTGAGAAGCCCTGCCAGCCTTGATGGATCGCCGGACATGATATAATGATGATTGAGCCACAGGAGCTTTTCCGGGTTGAATACTGCGGCTGCCCTGCCTACATCCCGGATGTCAAAGAGCTCTATCAGTTCGTCTCGGGAGAATATTTCCTGATCGCCATGGGACCAGGAAAGTCTGACAAAATAATTCACCACAGCCTCGGGGAGGTACCCCATTTCCTGATAAGACATGACAGATGTCGCCCCATGTCTTTTCGACAGCCTGGTTTTATCCGAGCCCAGGATCATGGGAACATGAGCAAAGTGTGGCAGTTCGAGGCCGAGCGCTTCATAGATCCTGATCTGCCTTGGGGTATTGTTGACATGGTCATCGCCCCTGATAACATGGGTGATGTTCATGGTTGCATCATCTATGACGACAACCAGGTTATATGTCGGCATGCCATCGGATCTGAGCAGGACAAGGTCGTCAAGCTCGGCATTTTCCACAGAGATCCTGCCTTTGATCATGTCGTCGAACGCAGTGATTCCTGTTGCCGGCATGGCGAATCTTACCACCCTTCCTGGCCCGGGGCCGAGCCCCTTTCCCTTGCAGGTGCCGTCGTATTTGGGCTTCTCCCCTTTTCCCATGGCAAGTTTTCTCTTTGCTTCCAGATCTTCTGGCGTGCATTCGCACCAGTATGCATTGCCATTATCCAGGAGCTTGTCTACATATGATCGATAAAGATCCAGACGCTCCGACTGATAGAACGGCCCTTCATCCCAGTCGAGTCCTAACCATGTCATAGACTCGAGGATCTGGCGGCTTAACGCCTCATCAGAACGCTGGGCATCAGTGTCTTCAATCCTCAATATGAATTTTCCGCCTGTATGTCTTGCGTACAGCCATGAAAAGAGTGCTGTCCTCGCCCCTCCGATGTGAAGGTATCCTGTGGGTGATGGGGCAAACCGTGTCCTGATTTCCTGTGCCATGTCAGCCTCGCACTTTTGATTTTATAAAGTTTAGTAGTCCACCTTCTTTAAGGATGTCCTGTTCACGAGGAGAAAGGGGGACTGCGCAGCTAATCTTTTTATCTGTGGTAACATCGTATGCATCGAGACCGGCCTTTCCAGAGAGTGCTGAGAGGATATTTTTAAGACCGATCCTGGCCCCTTTCTCCATTGTATTGTATGTTTCTTCATCAATCACCACAGGCAGGATGCCGAAGTTGATGAGGTTCGAACGGTGTATCCTGGCAAACGACCTTGCGAATACAGCCTTTATGCCCAGATACATGGGTGCAAGAGCTGCATGTTCTCTCGAAGATCCCTGTCCGTAATTCTCCCGCGCGATGATGCATCCGGCACCGGCTTTTTTGGCATGTGCAGAGAAGCCCTCGTCAATTCCGGAAAAAACGTATTCAGAGATGGCCTCGATGTTCGACCTTAGAGGCAGGATCTTTGAACCGGCAGGCATGATGTCATCGGTGGTAATATTATCTGCAAGTTTTAGCAGGACCTCAAGCTCCAAGGTGTCTTCCATGGGCGCTCTCTTGGGAAGAGGTTTAATATTGGGTCCCCGCATGACTTCAACACTAGAGCCTTCTTCAGCAGGAGCAAGGATCATGGAATCATCGATGAGAAATGTGTCCGGGACGATAATATCCGGATAATCTCCTAATTCTCTCGGGTCGATAAAGCGTCCTGTCAATGCACATGCAACAGCAACCTCAGGAGAAGTAAGGTAGACCTGTGCGCTTTTTGTGCCGGATCTGCCCTCGAAATTACGATTGAATGTTCTTACCGATACTGCACCTGTCCTCGGAGACTGTCCCATCCCGATACACGGTCCGCATGCATTTTCCAGGATTCTTGCGCCCGAAGAGATTATATCAGTTAGTGCACCGTTTTCAGCAAGCATTGCCAGCACCTGTTTCGAGCCGGGCGCGATGCCGAGACTGGTATCAGGGTGCACTTTTCTGTTTTTGAGTACGGAGGCCACCATCATGAGGTCTTTCAGAGATGAGTTCGTACACGATCCTATAAGGACCTGATCCACGGATTTCCCGGCAAGATCCTTTATAGGAACAATGTTGTCCGGGCTATGTGGACAGGCAGCCATAGGATCGAGTCTGGAAAGATCAATCTCTATTATCTCGTCATAGAGCGCCCCCTCGTCCGGTCTGAGATATTTCCAGTCGCCCTGTCTTCCCTGGGCAACAAGAAATGCCTTTGTGACCTCGTCACTCGGGAATATGGAGGTAGTGGCTCCGAGTTCCGCACCCATGTTGGTAATGGTTGCTCGTTCGGGTACACTCAGAGTCTTCACGCCGTCCCCGGTATATTCAAATATTCTGCCGACTCCACCTTTTACAGTAACCCGCCGTAATACTTCGAGGATAATATCCTTTGCGCTTACCCAGGGATTCAGTTGTGATTTCAGAAAGACCCCCACAACCTTTGGTTTTGGGATATTGAAGGGCATGCCTGCCATGGCTGCTGCTACATCGAGCCCGCCCGCACCGATGGCTAGCATGCCGATGCCGCCCCCGGTAGGTGTGTGGCTGTCTGACCCAAGCAGGGTCTTTCCGGGGACGCCGAACCGTTCAAGGTGTACCTGGTGGCAGATACCGTTGCCCGGCCTGGAATAATATATACCGAATTTCTTAGCTATATCCTGTAAGAATCTATGATCATCAGCATTCTCAAAACCTGACTGAAGGGTGTTATGATCGACATAACTTACAGACAGTTCTGTCTGTACACGGTTCAGCCCGATTGCCTCGAATTCAAGATAAGCCATGGTTCCGGTTGCATCCTGTGTGAGAGTCTGATCGATCTTAAGTCCATATTCAGTGGGGGTTTCCTGTACAATATGTTCGTCAATTATCTTGCGTGTAAGTGTCTTTGCCATATGATTTCCCTTTTTTTAGTGTTCCCTATCTCTAATGTAAGTAGCATGCAGTAGTCAATAGCTCCTGTTGTATAAAGTTGCATAAACAAATATGCATTTGCCGGGTTCTGCCGTTGAAAGACGCTCTGTGTTATTTGAGAATGAATGCTACCCCCTGCTGTTTTTCGTTGCAGGGCTGTGGCCGGTTTAAGTAACCGATACAACCTTGATTGTATATTGATTCCGGTTTATGGCATAAGTATTATAGAGGAAGTCTGAGTGAGTACACTTGATGGTTGTAAATAATATTAAAGAACTATTAGCATTTTAACCGATAACTCAAAGAAATTAATCCAACATGTGCAAGGGGGATCTTCATGACACAGAGAAGACTCATGGGAGAGGTACTGGTAGAACTCGGGCTTATAGATGAATACAGACTCAGGCACGCGTTGGAAGTTTCCACAAAAAAGAAGATGAGACTTGGTGAAACTCTAATACGTCTGGCATATCTCAGCGAAGACCAGGTGCTTGGTATCCTGAAGAATCTCACAAGTGTCCCTACGCTGGACATGAACGAAGGGATTATCAAAAAGGATGCACAGACAATAATCCCGATAGAGCGTATGCGTGAGATGAATATTGTGCCTCTTGAGGTGAAAGAAAAGTATACTGTTGTCGCATTTTCAGACCCGCTCAATTATGTAACAGTAGAAAATGTAAAATTTCTGATAAATAAAGATGTTTTTCCTGTTCTTGCTTCACTGGCCCAGATAGAAGATATCCTGGATCATCTTGATAAACAGGGATACGGGTTAAAGCAGATCCCGCTTTCTGAAGTAAAAAGAAGCATCTCTTCCCTGACTGTGCAGGAAATGAGCCCTTCGAAGATCCTGAGACTTCTTGATGCTCCTGAATGTACGGATTTGCATTTGTCTCTCGGTATTGCGCCAGCTGTGCGTTCAGGGGGCGAATTTAAAAGGTGTAACATGCCCATTATTACGCCGGGTATCATGAACGATTTCTTGAAAGAGGTGCTCCCGGATGACCAGCGTGATGAGTTGGAGGAACATAAAGAGGTTGAATATACCTATACCAAACCCGGTATAGGAAGATACCGGATGAATGTGTATCATCAGCATGGTGGTGAGATTACTCTGGCTGTGAAGAAACTTGTCGAGGATATTCCCTCATTATCATCCATCGGGATACCTGATTCTCTCATATCCATGTTGGATAAGAGAGGCCTTCTTATTGTGAGTTCTGCAAGAGGCCAGGGTAAGGACACGACTATTGCCGCGCTGGTGGATCATATCAATTCAACCAAGAGCTGCAACATCATTACCTTTGAAGATCCTGTAGAATATATCCATCACCATAAATTATCCAATGTAAACCAGCGTGAACTAGGCAAGGATACAGGCAAGAGTCTTTCAGAGGTATTTGATCATGTTATAAAACATGATCCGGATGTGCTGGTAATCTCCAACATCAAAGATAAGTTTATGGTGGATACGGCTGTTCTTGCTGCACAGAAAGGCATACTTGTCATTGCAGGGCTTAATGCCCTTGATGTCTTCAGTGCAATCGAGCAGTTGATCTCCACGCTTTCTGATGATTACATGAAGTCCTTATTTGCCCGTTCCCTGCTGGCCGCCTTTGCGCAACGGCTCATATGGTCAAAGACTGCACGCAAGAGGGTTTTATTATGGGAACAGCTGATTGCAACACCCAGGATCCAGAAATATATAACCGATGATAAGATCTATTATATAAAAGGACAGGCAACCTCCCTGAGAGACGAATATTTTCCGCTTGAAGGAAGTCTTGCCCGTGCCATCAAGACAGGTATGCTCAAAGAAGAAAATATCGCTTCCGAATCCTGGATAAATCAGGATATTTTAAGGGCATACATTGAGCGATAATCAATCAGTGCAAGCCCTCGTTGATGAAAAACGAGGGCTCATTCAACGCAAAATTTTGCTTGCATAGCCCACCCCAATAGTGTATTAAATGAACCGTGATTCAGAATAATGCTCTGAATTCATAAATAAAAAACTCTAAGGAGTGTGCGATGAGCAGATTAAAGACCTTTGTTTTTGTTGCATTTATGTTATTTGCTGTTTCCAGTGTTGCATTTGCTTCTGAAGTGGCTACAGCTGGTTATGTGGATTGGGCCAAGGTGATCTTTGTAGCAGCATCCTTGATAGCTGCAGGTCTCTGTATGGGACTCGGTGCAATAGGCGCCGGTGCAGGAATGGGTAATGCAACTTCCGGTGCTACCGAAGCAGTAGGCCGTAATCCGAATGCTCAGGGAAAGATCATGCTCACCCTTATGGTCGGTCTTGCAATGACTGAGTCCATTGCAATCTATGCACTCGTAGTAACCCTTATCATCCTTTACGCTAATCCGTTCAAAGCAATCATTCTGGGATAGTTCGCACAGGAGAGCTATGATTTCAAGTAAGCAGCCTTACCCAGGATCACCATTGATGAGAAACCGTAATGGTTTGAATTGTGGTAAGGCCTGTAATTATTTGGGATTGCAAAGGATTGGTTCAAGGGTGAACTCTGAGGTTAAAGGGTTATCGATATACAAGCGGTTTGTATAAGATGGTCAGGAGATTGATATGGATCAGGAAGGAAAGACTAATTTTAGTTTTGCCAGTATTGCTATAAGCTTTTTTATCCTCATAGTGCTTCCCCTTACGATTACCGGCGTCATTATCAGCAAAGGGGTGGTCAAGGTAGGTGAAGAGGCAACACAGGCAAACTTACGCATTCTCGACGACAGTCAGAAGCAATCCATAGGGGGTCGAGCCCAGACAGTGGCTGATGCTGTTGCCCAGTTTCTCTCGGACAGGGAAAAGGATATTCGGATAGCTTCCATACTTCCTCGGGACGAGAATTCATATACAACCTTTATAAGATCCAATACCAGAGGGATAATCAAATCGTCCAAGGTCGGTATGATTAAGATCCCCATGCCTTTATACCGGGAGATCGCATTCCTGAATAAGAGCGGTATGGAAGTCTTGAAGGTGACAAATGATGGTGTTGTTGCAAGTGATAAATTGAAAGATTTGTCAAATCCGGCTAACGGCGAGTTTGGCAATGAGGATTATTTTGTCAAGGCAAAGGCTCTGGCACCGGGCGAATATTATATGGGACCTGTTGTTGGTCGTCATGTAAGTAAAGCTGAATTTGCCGGGGAAAAACGTTTCGATGGCATAATTCGCATGGCATCACCTGTATTTGATTCAAACGGTTTTGCCGGTGTTGTCGAACTTGCGTTGGAATACGTTCATGTTATGGAATTCACGGATCATATCATACCCACGGAGGCAGGAATGTTCTTTGCCGAGGTCAATGCGGATGATATGAACTATGCATTTATGGTGGATCGTGACGGCTTCATGATCTCCCACCCGTCGGATTATGTCCTGAGGGGTTTCGATGCGAATATGAATCCGGTTCCGGTTATGAATGAACAGAATTATCAGGAGCTCTCAAAGAATGGTACAGGGGCCATGAATGTTCTTGACATGGGTTTCCTTGATGAGAATCTTCCAAAGATACAGGCACTGGCGTCAGAAGGTAAGTCCGGTTCTTTGACCTATACGGTAAAAGATAAAAGGATCTTTGCTACATACGCGCACATTCCTTACTACGGCAATGGTTTCAGCAAGCCACAGGGCTTTGGCTGGATCGGAATGATGGTGGATATCGATAAGTATCACCACCTGAGCCAGGAAAAGGTAAAGGAAATACAGCTCAAGGTTGAGCGGTGGCAGAAATCCAGCATTGTTGTCGTATTTGTATCTCTTATCCTGCTCTTCATCATCGCGCTTATTCTGGCACGGGGACTGTATCGGTCGATTCAGAGCGCCAGGCGTCCTGATGAGATGGTACCGCTGGAGGATGACGAAGACTAAAGCTTCAACTTATCTGAATACACGCAGGGTGCCGGTCCATGGATATATGGGCGGCACCCTGTTTTATTTAAACCCGGATTCTGAAGTCTGAGATGAACAAAAATATAACGGTATTTTCCTTGTCCAGCATCAAATTTGTCATGAGTTCACTTTTATGCTTGATTGGCGTCAGGAAATGTCCTACAATGAGCGCTCATTCATAGTTCCCTTATTAATCAGTATTATCAAGATGTTAAAAAGTAGTGCTTGACATAGGTGCATATTTTTGGTTAATTGCAACAGTCTCTAAATATGCGGGAGGCATGCAAATTATGTACTATGTACTTCTCATTGTCGGCGCAGCATTGGTGAATAACTTCGTGTTGTCGCGATTCCTTGGAATATGCCCTTTTATGGGGGTTTCCAAGAGTATAGACACAGCGATAGGAATGAGCATGGCCGTTATTTTTGTCATGACGCTGGCTTCCTTTGTGACCTGGCTTATTAACGATTTCATCCTCATTCGATTTGGTCTTCAATACCTTCAGACCATTGCATTCATACTTGTTATCGCATCTCTGGTGCAGTTGGTAGAGATGATTATTCAACGGGTCAGCCCTCCTCTGTATCAGGCGCTGGGGATCTTTCTTCCTCTGATTACAACGAATTGTGCGGTTTTGGGCGTGGCATTGCTGAACATACAGCTCAAATACAATCTGCTCGATTCATGTATCTTTGCCCTGGGCGCTTCACTGGGTTTCGGGCTTGCCCTTGTGATCTTTGCTGGCATCCGCGAGGAGTTTGCACTCAACAACATACCCAAGGCCTTTCAGGGCACACCAATCGCTCTGATCACTGCAGGCATCCTGTCCCTGGCATTCATGGGTTTTTCCGGTCTGGTGAAATAAGATGATCGGCGCAATCTTGATGATCGGCGGAATAGGGTTTGTTGCTGCCCTTATCCTGGGAATATCCGCAGTAACCTTTGCAGTGCAGATGGATCCCCGGGAAAAGGCTGTTCTTGATCAGCTCCCGGGTGCAAACTGCGGTGCATGCGGGTATGCCGGCTGTGCTGCCTTTGCACATGAGATAACTGAAAATCCCGATGCCGAGATGGCATGCCCTGCGGTAAACGAGAATGCTCTCAAAGCCATGTCCGATATCCTCGGCCGGGAATTGGGCGGCAGTGCCGGTTTCATTGCATTTGTGGGGTGTAAGGGCTCTCCGGATCAGACAGTAACGAGATATAATTATGTCGGACCCAGGGACTGCCGTGCGGCACAGATAGTGGCAGGCGGGTCAAAGGGATGTCAGTACGGCTGTCTGGGGCTTGGAACCTGCGTCGATGTGTGTCCGTTCGGCGCAATTTATATGGGCGAAGACGGCTTGCCACATGTCCTGGAAGATGTTTGTACGGGATGCGGAAAATGCGTGGATGCATGTCCGAGATCGATAATGCAGCTTATCCCGAAGACAGGCAACTTTTTCGTGGGATGCATCTCCAAAGATATCTCAAAGGAGATGAAGCAATACTGCAAGGTCGGTTGTATCAAGTGCGGAATATGCGCTGATATCTGTCCCTTTGATGCCATAACCGTATCAAAGGATAAGGCCGCCGTTATCGATCAGAAGAAGTGTCATGCATGCGGGCTGTGCGTTAGCGTGTGTCCTACTTCTGTTATTAGCTATGTCCAGACCCCGTTGAAGGTTCATGTAATTGAAGAGAAATGTAAAGGATGCAGTATATGTGAGCAGGTATGCCCGGTAGATGCCATTTCGGGCAAACTCAAGGAACCCTACGAAGTTAACGAGAGCAAGTGCATTGGTTGTGGAATGTGCATAGATAAATGTCCAGCAGATGCCATAGAGAGGACTGTTTCATGAAGACGTTTAAGGGAGGCATCCATCCACCTGAGGAAAAGGATCTTGTTAAAGACAATCCCATTGTAGATTTCCCATTGAGTTCGACTTTTTACGTGCTTATTCAGCAGCATCTGGGAGCACCGGCAAAGCCTGTGGTAAAGGCCGGGGATGAGGTGAAAAAGGGCCAGGCACTCTCTGAACCGCTTGGATTTGTTTCAGCACCGGTACATGCACCGACATCCGGGAAGGTCAAGGCAATATCCAAGATGATTCACCCGGTAACCGGTCTTCTAGCCCCCTGTGTAGTCCTGGAGGCTGACGGCAGAGATGAGTGGGCCGACGGCCTGCCTCTCAAGAGAGACCCTTTTTCAATGACAAAAGAAGAACTAATGGGTGCCATAAAGTCTGCCGGAATAGTAGGGATGGGGGGTGCGACATTCCCAACTCACGTGAAACTTTCACCTCCCAAGGATAAAACCATAGATGTCTTTATTGTCAATGGCGCGGAATGTGAACCATATCTGTCTTCAGACCACAGGCTTATGCTTGAAGCGCCGGAGCGGGTTATCGGCGGCACCATGATAGCCATGAAGATCCTGGGGCTGAACACTGCGACTATAGCTATCGAATCCAACAAGCCCGATGCCATTAAACTCCTGCAGGAGAAGGTTCCGCCTGAGATAAAAGTTGAACCTGTAAAGGTAAAATATCCTCAGGGGGCAGAGAAACAGCTTATCAATGCACTCACAGGAAGAGAGGTGCCTTCGGGCTGCCTGCCCATGGATGTTGGTGCTGTTGTCCAGAATGCAGGAACATGCGCTGCTATTTACGATGCTTGTGCATATGGAATCCCGCTTATCGAAAGGATCACTTCAGTGACCGGCCGCGGCATCAAACACCCGAAAAACATCAGGGTAAGGGTGGGTACCCCTATAAAGGATGTCCTTGAATTCTGCGGTGGACTCAATGATGCCGCAAAAATCATATTCGGCGGTCCCATGATGGGGATAGCCCAGTTCAGCGATGATATCTCAATCATGAAAGGCACATCCGGCGTGCTTGTATTGACCGAGAAAGATACCAATATCTCACAGTATGGTGCCTGTATATCATGTGGAAGATGCGTCGAGGCCTGCCCCATGTGTCTTATCCCCTCAACCCTGAGCAAACTCGGAGAGAAGAGCATGTGGGAGACGGCTATGAACAATGATCTGCTGGACTGTTTCGAATGCGGCAGCTGTACATATGTCTGCCCCGCCAACAGACCGATAGTCCATTTTATCAAACACCTCAAAG
>JAFGTK010000067.1 GCA_016934135.1 Deltaproteobacteria bacterium
CCATGACCCTGTAGCAGGTATACCAGAGTACAAAGGATGTGCAGTCAAGATCAGGAGGTGCGCATGAAGATACTGGACAAGAAACACCTTATCAAGATCATCAAAAACTGGGCAGAGAGATACAGAGTCATCAGCCCGGTCAAGACATCTCATAATGAAACCATTTTCGACATATTCGACGAGAATAACTTTACCCTTGACTATACCAAGCCTTCCATGCCGCCTAAATCCCTCTATCTTCCGCAGAGCGAAACGATATTCACAGTGGAAAACGGGGAGTATACACCTGTAACCAGCGGGATTAAGACCCTGTTGTTCGGTATCCGAGCGTGTGACATGACCGCTATACTCCAGTCAAAAAGCTTTATGAACGGCGAAGTGGAAGACATCTTTTACAACTCGCACAGCGACAATACATTCACCGTTGTAATGGCATGCGCAGGACCTCAGAATGATACCTGCTTCTGCACAACCACAAAAAGCGGGCCTTATGCAAAAAAAGGATATGACCTTCAGTTTTATGATATCGGAGAATCGTTTCTCGTCGCCATAGGGAGCGAGACTGGCACTGAACTCAGCAACATAGAGGAATTCTCGAATATCGATGATGCGGAGGCCCTCTATAAGATCCAGTCCTTTCAGCAGGAAGCGGAACAGAGCATCGAACGCATCCCTGAATTCACCCAGGCAATGGACAGGCTCTCAAATGGAGGGATCAGGGATGAGTTCTGGGATCGTTTCGGGAATAAATGCATTGTATGCGGAGGCTGCACCTTTGTCTGTCCCACATGTACGTGCTTTAATGTAGCTGACAGGCCCACAGCCCCCGGAAAAGGCGACAGGTTAAGGACCTGGGATGCATGTCTGTATGGCGGTTTCACCAAAGAGGCATCGGGACATAATCCAAGATCCTCTCAAGGCATCAGGCTTAAGAGAAGACACGAGCACAAACTCCTCTATTATACTGACCGGGATACACATGGGGGTTTATGTACATGTGTCGGATGCGGTCGATGCTCTGATTACTGTCCGGTTCATATCGGTACAATAGAGGTTGTTAAAGCCATTGCCGGCGAGTAAGGCTGAACCGGTCGCATATAAACCACTTTGGAGGGAGCAGATGACTCAGACGCAAAAGAAGATACTGATTATCGACGACGATAAAGATTATGGCGATGCACTCAGGATCGTCCTTGAAAATCAAGGCTACAACGTTAAACATGCGCTTAATATAGCCGATGGCCGCAGTTTAATAGACACGGATACTCCGGACCTGATTATCCTGGATGTCATGATGGACAAACATACTGACGGATTTGATCTGTGCTCCAATTTGAAGAATGACAAGGAGTGCAGGCTTATCCCGATACTCATGGTTACGGCGGTTACTGAAAAAACCGGGTTCAAGTTCTCTCCGCAGACAGACGGCGAGTACCTGCAGGCTGATGATTATGTTTCAAAACCTGTTCCTGTTGCCGAACTGCTTTCACGGGTGAATAAATTGATCAATTCGAGAAAAGAGTGCTGATGCTTAAGGTCATACCCTGAGAAAGGGTATGACCTTATCAATTTTTATCGAATCTGAAATTCATTGCCTGGGTTCATTCACAATGCTATAATCCTTTCATCCCTTTCAAAGGAGTATTTAGCATTCACTTTACAATGAAATTACAAAGCCGTCTTGTTATCGGATTCCTGATTGCAACATGTCTTACCGGTGCTGTTGCCACTCTTGTGGGAATATCATCAATAAACAAGAATACAATAGATGAAGTGCAGAGAAAGGTTGAGCAGGATATCAATACTGCCGAACTTGTTTATAGGCATAACCTTGAACGCCTTGAATACCAGCTGCAGTTCATCTCTTTGAGAACACCTATCCAGGATGCCATTGTTCATGGCAATCTCGAGCCTCTGGAGGACCTCAAAGGCCTTATCCGTACAGGGACGTTCCAGTCGGAAGAGCATATGGCCCTGGACATGCTTACCCTGGTAGATAAGAGCGGCGTGGTTTTATACCGTGCAGCCAATCCTGAAGCCAAAGACGACACCATCCTATGGGATTCTGTGGTGCGCAAGTGCCTCTATGAGAAAAAGCCGCAGTCATCACCCGAGATCATGTCTCTGGATGTTATCAAGGCCCAGAATCCCAGTTTGTCCGACCGGATACTTATACCCATCGTAAAAACACCGCAGTCTGTCGAGATCAAAGACAAAGAACTCTCCGACGGCATGGTGCTCAGGGCTGCCTATCCAATTTTCGACAAGCAGGGAAATCTTCTCGGTGCCCTAGTCGGAGGCATTCTTCTTAACAGGGATTATGCGATTGTCGACACCATCAAAGAGACCGTATATCGGGACGAAACCTACCGGGGCCGGGATATGGGCTTTGCAACGATCTTCCTGGGCGGGGTAAGGATATCCACAAATGTCATGACCCTGGACGAAAAACGAGCGGTAGGAACCATCGTATCCAAAGAGGTGTACGACAGGGTTATCATTGAAGGAAAAGAGTGGATTGGACGGGCCTTTGTCGTCAATGACTGGTATATCAGCGCCTACGCACCCATTCATGATATCGATGGCAAGATAATCGGCATGCTCTATACCGGTATTCTCGAAGCAAAATACCGCGATATGAAGCTTCAGACCACA
>JAFGTK010000337.1 GCA_016934135.1 Deltaproteobacteria bacterium
ATGGTGCCACAATCCCGAGAGCATATCTCCCGATCCTCAGGTCCACTGGGTGAAGACCAGGTGCATCGGCTGCAGGACATGCCTTGAAACCTGCGAACATGGAGCCCTTGATTTCACGCATGATGGGCTGCATATCAACCGCGAGCGCTGTACAGGGTGTTTGTCATGCACAAAGACCTGTCCTTCCACTGCCCTTGAGTCATTCGGGCATGCATGGGCCCTGGATGAACTGGTCAGCGAAGTGTTGAAAGACCGGGTCTACTTTGAAACATCGCTCGGCGGCATCACTATCTCAGGCGGAGAACCCGCCATGCAGGGGCCGTTTGCAGCAGCATTCCTCAAAGCCCTGAAGGAAAAAGGCATCCACACAGCACTGGATACCTGCGGACAATGTACGCAGAAAACCCTTGCCCTGCTTGTGGAACATGCGGATCTTGTCCTGTTCGATCTCAAAGAGATCGACCCGCAAAGGCACAAGCGCTTCACCGGGGCAACCAACGATCGTATCCTGAAAAATCTTGCGTTCATCGCCAGAGAGATGAAATCCGGCGACTGCCCGGGTGAGCTCTGGGTCCGCACCCCGCTGATCCCAGGGTATACCGCGACAGAGGAGAACATCGCAGGTATCGGCAGGTTCATCGCAGACAATCTGAGCGGCATCATAACCCGCTGGGAACTCTGTTCGTTCAACAATTTGTGCACCCACAAGTATGAAGAGCTCGGACTTACCTGGGCATGCAGGGACTTCAAACTCATGAGCGAACAGGAACTGGGATATTTTACTGATATTGCAAGAAGATCATGCAGTGACCCGTCAATAGTTCAGGCAAGCGGCCCAACAAGGATACCGGCAGGCAAAGATGAAGACTCGCTACCTGCTGAACTGGCCGATGGTGGAGTTCGCACATAGGAGGGAGATCCATGAAAAAGATATTTACCGCCTTTGATGAAAAGGATATGCCGGAATTCGAACCCGAGGCAAAAGTAGGGCTCATCGCTACAGTCAATCCTGAAGGAGAGCCGCACGTCACCCTGATCACCGCACTGCAGGCTAAAACACCGGACACCGTCATCTGGGGCCAGTTCTCAGACGGGAAGAGCAAGGAGCATGTCAGGAAGAACCCCAGGACGGCTTTTCTCATCATGACCATGGACAGGAGCCTGTGGCGCGGCAAGGCCATCTGGACGCACGCAGAAAAGCACGGGGCCGACTACGAGATGTTCAATACCAAGCCCATGTTCCGCTACAACGCCTATCTCGGCATCCATACCGTGCACTATATGGATCTCAAGGAGACCTATGGCAGGGAATCGCTTCCGCTTGCAAGGATCGTCATGTCTTCGCTGCTGACAAAGGCTGCAAAATCCGCGGCGCAGACCGGGATCGCAGACCCCATCCTGAAACCCTGGGGACAGGGACTGTTCAACAGGCTCGACGCCATCAAGTTCATCTCGTATATCGGCCGCGACGGATTCCCCGCAATCATACCGCTCATTCAATGCCAGGCCGCCGACAGCAGGAGGCTTGTCTTCTCGCCTCTTGCCTATAGAGAGGAACTCTCAGGCATAACTGACGGAAGCACGGTTGCGGTCTTCGGCCTGACCATGGACATGGAAGACATCCTGGTACGCGGTACTTTTACAGGGGCTCACAAATGCAGAGGTGCATCTCTGGGCATTGTGGACATCGGCTGGGTCTACAACTCCATGCCGCCTCTCCACGGGCAGATCTATCCGGAGACAGCCCTTGAACCCGTGGTTAATTTCCCGGCGCACCCATGAGTTGAAACAGGAGAAAAGTCTATGAGAGAACATGCCGTACCGTCCATGACCCTGGAGGCACCAACGCGGTTCAGCACAATAAAAAACGAGCTTATCTCGAGCCCGGTCATGCTCTGCACGGAGCGGGCTGAACTCATCACCGAATTCTTCAGAAAACACGACAACAAAAAAGAAACCATGGTGATCCGCAAGGCCAGGGCCCTGAGATATCTGCTGCAGAATAAATCCGTGAACATCTTCAAAGACGAACTCATTGTGGGCAATGTCGGCAGCAAACGCAAATCCGCCATCATGCAGCCCGAACTGGCAGGGGTTTTCATGTGCGAGGAACTGCTCTGGATCGACAGGAGGAAGACCAACCCCTACCAGGTGCCCTGGTCAGAACGGAAAAGGCTTCTCACAAAGGTCATCCCCTACTGGCTTACCAGGAATATGGTCCTGAGGGCATTCAGAGGCAGGCTTATCCACCTGGCCAACTATGTCGTCGAACAGCTCCGAGCAACAAAATACCTCATCAACGAGGCAGGCGGTATCGGGCACTTCCTGCCGAATTATGAAAAGATACTGCGGCTGGGGATCAAGGGGTACCTGGAACTGATGGCTGAGAACGATACCGTGCTCAGCGAGGCGGCAAAGATCGCCTGTGAAGGCGTTGCTTCCTATGCCGGGAACCTGGCATCGCAGGCAGAGAGTCTCGCTATGAATGAAGCCGACCCGACACGCGCAGCAGAGCTTTCTGAAATCGCGCGCATCTGCCGCAAGGTGCCGTATGAGCCTGCCGATACCTTCCATGAGGCCCTGCAGTCACTCTGGATCACACACATGTGCGTATGCCTGGAAGGCCTCAATTCAGCCGTGTCTTTGGGAAGGATCGACCAGTATCTCTATCCGTACTATAAACGGGACATTGAAGCCGGCCGTATCAGCCGTGATCAGGCCCTGGAACTGGCTCTGTGTTTCTCTGCGAAGACAACCGAGCATGTATTTCTGCTTTCAGAGAGAACGAGCCAGTATCACGGCGGCTACCTCGTCGCCCAGGCAGCTACCGTGGGCGGCATGGATACTGAAGGCAGAGATGCGGTCAACGATCTCACCTACCTCTTCCTCGATGTAATGGAACTGGCAGGACTGAGGGACCCGAACTACATGGCGAGGATACACAAAGGCTCTCCAAGGGAATATATCCTCCGCGCGGTCGATGTTGCACGAAAGGGCAATGCCGTACCCGGTCTGTTCAACGACGAACCCACGATCGCCTCTCTTACCGCACATGGACACCCGCTCAAAGAGGCCCGTGATTACGGGGTCGTGGGGTGCGTGGAACCGTCACTGCCGGGCAAGAGCTTTTTCTCCACCGATGCCGCGCTCTTCAACCTGCCGCTCTGCCTCATCCTTGCCCTGAATCAGGGCAGGAGGCTCAATTCTCGGCGAAGGACAGGGGCGGCAACCATGAAACCGGAAGCCATAACCTCCATGGATCAGGTCATGGCAGCTTTCAGGTCCCAGGTGGACCATATGGTGGAGAGCCTGATCGCCGATCTTCAGGTAATCGAGAAGGGGAACCGCGATTATCACCCCACACCTTTTTCATCGATGCTCGTGGACGGTTGCCTGGAAACAGGCCGTGATGTCACGGCAGGGGGTGCACAGTACAACTCCAGCGGCATTCAGGGGGTCGGCATCGCCGATGTGGCGGATTCGCTGGCCGCACTGGATGAGTTGGTATTCCGGCAGAAAAAATATACTATCCCCCGGATACTCGATGCCTTGAGATGCGACTTCGATGATGCCCCCATCCTCCTTGCCGAACTGAAGAATGCAGCGAAATTCGGCAACGACAACATTGTGCCGGACAGGTATGCAGACACCGTGGCGCATATCTTTCACGACGCCCTTGCCCGTTATCGAAACACTCGCGGCGGGCCGTATGTCCCGGGGTTCTATTCATCCACATGCCATGTTGGGTTCGGAAACCGCACCGAGGCACTGCCCTCGGGCAGGAGATCCGGCGAGCCGTTTGCCGCATCCCTGGGGAGCTGTAACGGGTTCGATTGTGAAGGGCCTACAGCACTGCTGAACTCCGTTGCCCGGATCGACTCCACCCTGGCGGCAAACGGATACGCACTGAACCTGCGCTTCGATCCCAGGACCCTTGCCGGAGACAAAGGACTGAAAGTCATGGCGGCACTCACTGAAGGTTTCTTCGCCTCGGGCGGCATGGAGGTGCAGCTCAATGTACTCGATGCGGAAATGCTGGTCGATGCGAGGGCGCACCCCGGAAAATACCCGGGTATTGTCGTGCGTGTCGCAGGATACTGCGCATACTTTGACGAACTCCCGGATACGGTAAAGGGCGAGATCATCAGCCGCACAAGGATTGAACTGCAGTAGCGCCCTACGATACTTTTTTATATGCATTGTGCATTGAAAAGGAGATACCATGGAAGAGAGGGTCACAGCTTTTCATGCCGATAAATGTGATCGTTGCGGCATCTGTCTGCACCTTTGCCCTGTCATGGAACTGCCTGTTAAAAAGGCGCAGGAGGAAATTGCTGCACTGATAAACGGGGAAGATTCACACTATGCCCTGAGCAGATGCACCTCGTGCATGTCCTGCAATCTGTACTGCCCTACAGGCGCAAACCCGTACAGTCTCATACAGCTGAGATGGAACGACCGCTATACGAAGCAGGGTGCCCCTCCTCTGTATAAATTCGTGTGCCCTACGATGGAGCCGAACATATGGCAGCTCCTCAATGTCCTGCTCTCTGAAAAGGAACGTACATGGATCTCGGGGTGGATGGACACTGTCCCGGATAAAGACGATGAAGTGCTTCTTGTGGGCAATTACCTTCATCTGTTTCCCTTTATTATTGGAGACTCCGCCCTGCTGGATCATTTCAGGCCCATTGACAGGCTGGACCAGTGGGAGGGGGGAGCCTACCTTTACCAGGGCGGGTACCTCGACCTCGTGCAACAGATCGCTCTTCGGTGCAAACAGGATTTCGATACGTGGGGGGTAAAAACCGTTGTCCCGATGCTGGATGCGGTACACTATATCTTTACACAGGTTCATCCAGAAGAAATGGGTGTCCACCATACGCCTGAGTTCATCAATTTCCACGACTGGCTGCTGGACAGGATCGATTCCGGGGAAATACCCCTGCCGAAAAGACTCGGCCTTACTCTCACTGTACATGACAACTGCTATTCAAAGCCTTTCGGGGATGACCTGTGGGACAAGCACAGGGAAATTCTCACCAGATGCGGCTGCTCCATAGTGGAAATGAAGCATTCCAGGAAGGACGCCCTGTGCTGCGGATTCGGCAAAGGCGCTTCCTGGACAAGGAACTTCACCCTGCCTTACGAGATCATTGCCGAGGGGGCGAAAAAATTCAAAGAGGCTAAGGACACCGGCGCAGATGCCCTTGTTTCCTACTGCGGGGGATGTATATACCTGCTCTGGGCTGCACGTGAGCTTCTCGGCAGCAAAATCGACATCTATCACAGTCTGGAGATCGTGAGAATGGCCATGGGTGAACATCTCGATTACCCCCGCGACCACCTCAGACGCGCATGGGATGTCATCGCGATCATCACCTATCAGTGGCTGGTATCAATCTTTCAGAAAAATTTCTTTATTGAGCAGATAACCTTTGACCGGAACAGATCCACGTTCAAACCCAAAAAATATAGACTGCTGCTTTTTATCAGAAGATTGTTCGACATACCCCTGGTTCGAAAAAGTTATGCACGCATGTTCCGTTTCATCATGCCATTGCTGAGCCGGAAAAACCCGGCCTCTCATGCGGAGAGAGACCGGGCGTTGTATTAATAATTCAACTGTATTGATGCTATGTTGCTAGACCAGTCCCTGATAGAGCATGGCATCTGCAACCTTTACGAATCCTGCGATATTTGCACCGGCAACGTAATTGCCAGGGGTACCGTATTCCGCTGCGGTCTCAAAGCAGTTTCTATGTATGCTCTGCATGATCTCATGAAGACGGCTGTCCACCTCTTCGCGGGGCCAGGATAGCCTCATCGAATTCTGGCTCATCTCAAGGCCTGATACGGCAACACCGCCTGCATTGGCTGCCTTGCCGGGTCCATAGAGGATCTTTTTGTCGAGGAACCTCTCGACCCCTGCGGGCTCTGTCGGCATATTGGCGCCTTCGGATACCACATAGCAGCCATTGCCGAGCAATGTCTCTGCATCCTTGCCGGTAATCTCGTTCTGCGTTGCAGACGGGAAAGCGCAGTCGCACGGAATACCCCACGGCCTTTTGCCGTCGTAATATTCCACACCGTACTTCTCTGCATATTCCTTGATACGGCCGCGATGCACGTTCTTGAGTTCGATGACCCATGCGAGCTTTTCTTCATTGATGCCGTCTTTATCGTAGATCGTCCCTCCCGAGTCGGAAAGGCTTACTACCTTGGCGCCCAGCTGGTTCAGCTTTTCCACGGTATACTGGGCTACATTGCCCGAACCCGATACTGTGCAGACCTTGCCTTCTAGTGATTCATCGCGGGTCTTGAGCATTTCCTGTGCAAAGTAAACAGACCCGTACCCGGTTGCTTCGGGCCGGATAAGGGAACCGCCGTAGGACAGAGCCTTACCGGTAAGTACAGCTGTGAACTCGTTCTTCAGCCTTTTGTACTGCCCGAAGAGAAAGCCTATCTCCCTGCCGCCCACACCGATATCACCGGCAGGCACGTCGGTATTGTGGCCTATGTGACGGAAAAGCTCGGTCATGAAAGACTGGCAGAATTTCATAACCTCGTTGTCGGATTTTCCTTTGGGATCGAAATCCGAACCGCCCTTGCCGCCGCCCATGGGAAGCGTGGTCAGGGAATTCTTGAAGACCTGCTCAAATCCAAGGAACTTGAGGATATCGAGGTTGACGCTCGGATGGAAACGAAGTCCGCCCTTGTAAGGTCCTATTGCACTGTTGAACTCGATACGGAAGCCCCTGTTTACCTGAACATTTCCCTTGTCATCCAGCCATGGCACCCTGAAAATGATCGCCCTTTCCGGCTCGGTGATCCTGTCGAGCAAATTGGCATCCCGGTATCTCTTGTTGCGGTCGAGCACCGGCCTGAGTGATTCGAGGACCTCGGTCACAGACTGAAGAAAAGCCGGCTGATTTGGATTTTTTTCTTTCACTGTCTCTAAAGCTTTGTTGACTATCGGCATACTAACTCCTTTCTTGAAATAACATTATGTTCATCTTCTCATCTCTTGATAGACACGAGAGAATGGTTTCAGATCCTGATATTCCATAACCGTGGACATGGCAAAGTTCTCTGTTTCAAAACCCAGTTCCCGGGCAGATGCCACCGGGTTGAGTCCGCCCGTCAGGATCATGCCCACCTTGTTCACATCCACCGGCACCTGGCATACGGTCTCTCCTGTTTTGCCCATTGCGAGAACACCGCATATCCCTGCCTTGCCCAGCATCTCGATAATCTCTGCTACGGCATCCCTGCAGATTCCTGCAATTTCACGGAAATTTGCAAGTATTTTTCCTTCTTCCTTGAACACTACATCCCTTACGGCAGTCATCTTTGCACTGATGAAGGCCTCTGACGGATCAAGCGATGTCCCGGAATAATGGATAAGCTCGATAAAGCGGACAGGTTTCCTGTCCATGATCTGAAGAATACCTCCAAACTGAGAATCCATGGGGATGCCGTGTTTCAGCAGCACACCGTTGAACACTATGCTGCAGACCGTTGCAAAACCGATATATCCTTCAGGTACATTCATATCCCCCAGGAATTCACCGCCTTTTGCAACACGGACAAGATCGCTTACGCACAGCCCGCTTTCAAAGGCATCCTTCATTGCCGAAAGGGCATCCGGAAAGATTTTTTCCGGAAAGACAGAGACATTTACAGGGAGTTTGCCGGTTTGCCGGACAGTATCAAAGGTTGTCTTGTACGAGAGGATCTCGATGCGGGATATTGCATAACCTACCTTGTCCTGAACCCTGGCATTCCTCAGTTCCTCTATGCCCTTTTCCGTAATGACCCTGCCGTCCCGTCTTCCCACAAGGTCTGTAAGGCCTCTCTGATCCATAAACTGAAGATGATAGCGAACAGCTCTCTCGCTCAGGGAGACGCCGTAATCCTTCATCCCTCTGGCTATCAGCCGGGCACCCATGGGTATACCTGCCTGGTTGAGTATTCTCAGGATTATAATACTCTTTCGTTCGATCTCCTCGTACGTAAACATGCCCTTCCTTCATAATAGGGTTATCGGCAACCCTTTTCCGTTAGTGTACGTGCATACATGGACTCTTTTATCCTGTCAATGAAAAATATGGGGAGAAAAACCATTCAACTTGACTCTCGATTATTCCGAAGCAATATGTAACAATACAATTCATACATCTAAAATTATCATACACACATTTTTAAGAATCATCAGGAAAAGGAGACACGGATGAACTATTCAAAATGTTTCTGCATTATTTTCATTGCACTCCTGCTGCCTGCAATGTCACATGCCATCGGCTTAGAAGTTGCCGTTAACGGATGGTATCCATCGTCGCCCGGCGAGGCCTCGTACGATGCCTACTTTCCCACCGATATCCTCGACATAGAAGATGATCTTGGCTATGGAAAAAACTGGCGTGTTTCCGGAAGGGCAAAGCTGGAAATACCTTTGCTGCCGGATCTGTACCTGATGGCCACACCCCTGGAATATGACGGAACAGGGATCAGGAACAGCATATTCAAATTCGGCGATATGTACTTTGATCCTGACACCTATTTTGACTCCAAACTTACACTGAACATGTATGATGTCGGATTGTACTACGGCATCCCGTTCCTTGAACTCGCCAGCGCCGGCATCTTCAATGTGGAACTGGGGCTGGATGCCCGCATCTTCGATGCCAGGATCGAGGTCAAACAGGGCGATATAGTGGAAGAAAAAAGGTTCAAAACAACACTGCCCCTTGTATATGCAGGGGCAAGGGTATGCCCAGTCAGCAGCCTGGCCCTAGAGGCTGAGGCACGCGGGATCTCCTATTCCGATATCAAGATCATGAGCCTGATAGGCAGAGTCAAGATAAGGCCCTTCGGCCCTGTATTCATCGCAGGCGGGTATCGGTATGAGATCTTCGATATCGAAGTGAGAGACGTCACTCTCGATGCTGCGTTCAAAGGACCGTTTGCAGAGGCCGGTATCCAGTTCTGATCGAATCTGCATTAACGCCGGAGAAGCAGATACCATGTGGGAACGGCTTAAGCCGCGATTAC
>JAFGTK010000068.1 GCA_016934135.1 Deltaproteobacteria bacterium
TATTACGGTGCCCAGCGATGAAGAGCGTACCAGGATATACGAGGCGTTAAGGGCGCATTCGGCAATAATACTTGTGCTCTGATATTGTGAGTGAATGACCCCGCCTACAAGGCGGGGCATCAAAAAACTGAAGGAGGGGAATTGCATCCCCCTTACCCCCGCACCGCATTCATCCCCGTCCACAGGACGGGGTTTTCTGCGGAAATTTTATAAAATATTTCGAATTTATTCAGATGAGATTACGCTGCTTGCAGCGAACCCATCTCAGTCCTCTCCCCTCGGGGAGAGGATAACAGTGAAGGGGGAGTAATAAAATAGATTCTTGGATACCTCGTAGCTTGTCGAAGATCCCGGCTGTTTTTCAGGGGCTGCGGGGTATTTCATTTGGGCTGCGAATATCGAAAAAATGAACTCATACAAAAACCCCTGTGGGAGAGGCTTTCAGCCGCGATTCCAGTTTCCCAGGTTGTCGCGCAATCGCGGCTAAAGCCGCTCCCACATAAAATATCAACCTCCCAACTACTGTAGGAGCCGGTTTAGCGGCGACCTTGGCCTTAATCCTCTGCTTGAACCTCGCTCTATCCTGTTCGACGGCCCTGATACGGTCTCGGCTGAACCCGCTCCTGCATTGATAAAGAATCTCGAACGCAAGATCTTGGTTCAACTGCAAAATATGGGTCAAAGGTTTATATACATAAAATCTTGTCGCTGAATGAAAGCCGCCCGCGGCGGATACCGCGGGATTATTCATATGACAATCATGAACGTAGGTGCTCTCTTTACGAGATCCACGGTTTGCCCACAGGGAGAACGTCGCGGCCGAATACATCTGCAAATATGGCGTGCGCCATCACATACCATGCGTTCAAAGCGCACAGCATGAGCTCGTATCCTGCAACCTTGTTCATGTAAGGGTTGCCGAAATGTCCGATATCCAGCAGGACAAAGCCGATCAGGAGCAGGGTAAAGGTGGATGCAAGTGCGCCATTGATCCGCATGGAACCGATCCACATGATGGCGGTATACAGGGTCCATCCCACCAGGTACCAGCCCATGTCCGTTGTTGAAGTCTTGTATATCCCGAAATGGTTGAACATGAAGATAAGCCCGAGTCCTATCCAGAAGGCGCCGTAGGATGTAAAGGCGCTGTAGCCGAAGTTGTTGCCTGTTTTCATCTCCTGAAGGCCCGCGATAAACTGTGCAAGGCCGCCGAAGATAAGCCCCAGTACGAGTACCGGCCCAAGGCCGCACCACCCGACATTGTGGAACTGCAGCACCAGGGTGGTCATGCCGAACCCTGCCAGGCCGACAACGGCCGGATTTCCAAGTTTTAGTTCACTCATGATATTGTCCTTTCTTTTGTATGCAGATGCGGGGGCCGACTTTCATCGGCCCCCGGTCTCTTTTATGTTCTCGGATATCCGATTCCCTTGAGTGCCTCTTCGATCTCACCCAGTACTGCCGGATCCTCTATGGTCGAAGGAACCTTTACCTCGCCGCCGTCGGCGATCTTTCTCATTGTGGCACGCAGGATTTTGCCGCTGCGTGTCTTTGGCAGGCGGGCAACCACTGTGATATCCTTCAGGCAGGCAAGGGCTCCTATTTCGGAGCGCACCATACCCACCACCTCTTTGCTGACATCTTCCGGGCTCCTGGCAGCGCCGGCCTTGAGGACCACGAATCCGACCGGCACCTGGCCCTTTAGCTTGTCCTCGACACCGATCACCGCACACTCGGCAACATCCGGATGCGTTGCAACAACCTCTTCCATGCCTCCTGTTGAAAGCCGGTGGCCAGCTACGTTAATGACATCATCGACCCTGCCCATGATGTAGATGTATCCGTCTTCATCCTTGTAGCCCCCGTCGCCGGTGGCATAATACCCGGGATAATCGCTCAGGTAAGACGAGATATAGGCATCGTCATTCTGCCACAGGGTCGGCAGGCATCCTGGGGGAAGTGGAAGTTTGATCCCGATGATCCCCTCGCTGCCGTTTGGAACCTCTTTTGCATTTTCATCGATTATCCTGACATCATATCCGGGAACCGGTTTTGTAGGAGATCCAGCCTTTACCGGCAGTTCCTCGATCCCCATGCAGTTGGCTGCAATGCCCCAGCCTGTTTCGGTCTGCCACCAGTGGTCTATGACAGGGATAGAGAGCAGGTCGCTGGCCCAGTGGTATGTGTCAGGGTCAAGTCTCTCTCCTGCCAGGAACAGGTATTTCAGGCAGGAAATGTCATATTTTTTGATATAATCGCCGTTCGGGTCTTCCTTTTTGATGGCCCTGAATGCCGTCGGTGCGGTAAAGAGCACCTTGACGTTATGATCGGATATGACCCTCCAGAATGCCCCCGGATCAGGGGTGCCGACCGGTTTGCCCTCATACATAATCGTTGTGCATCCGTACAGAAGCGGGGCATAGACGATGTAGGAGTGACCCACAACCCAGCCAACGTCCGATGCCGCCCAGTAAACATCGCCCGGCTCTACACCATAAAGATTCTTCATGGTCCATTTCAGGGCGACCGCATGACCGCCGTTGTCCCTCACAACACCTTTGGGTATGCCCGTGGTGCCTGAGGTGTAAAGGATATAGAGGGGGTCTGTCGCCTCTACCGTGACACACTCGGCCGATGTTGCAGCCCCGAGTGCCTCCATCCAGTCTATATCCCTTCCCGGTGTCAGGTCTGCCTTGACCTGGGGCCGCTGAAAGATCACGCATTTCTCGGGCTTGTGTTTCGACAGGTCGATTGCCTTGTCGAGAAGAGGTTTGTAGGGGATGGCCCCCTTGGGCTCGATGCCGCATGATGCGCTCAGCATGACCTTGGGCTTTGCATCGTCTATCCTCACGGCAAGCTCGTTGGGGGCAAACCCGCCGAATACCAGGGAATGGATTGCGCCGATGCGTGCACAGGCAAGCATGCTCACTGCCGCCTCGGGGATCATGGGCATGTAGATTACCACCCTGTCGCCTTTTTCCACACCGAGCGATTTCAGGACACCGGCAAATGAGGAAACCTTATCAAGAAGCTCCTTGTAGGTAATCTTCGAGACAATGCCGGTGACCGGGCTGTCATAGATAATTGCAGCCTGATCGCTCCTGCCGTTTTCCACATGATAGTCCAGTGCATTATAGCAGGTGTTCATCCTTCCGCCGGCAAACCACCGGTAAAACGGCGCTTTCGTGTCATCGAGAACCTTGTCCCACTTTTTATCCCACGTTATCGCTCCTCCTGCTATGCTCCAGAAACCTTCCCTGTCATCCAATGAACGCCGGTAGGCGTCCTCATATGATTTGTACATAATTGAAACCTCCTGGTTTTAATTTATTAATGCAGTAACCCGCAGTGAGCTGCGGCTGGTCTTATGATTTAAAGCGTTCAATGTCTGATCCCCCTGCATGATAAAAAAATACAATCCGGTATTTATAAGGCAACTCCTGTGCCATGGATGATTAATCCGGAAAAACAATGAGATAAGAGGATGCTGTTGTCTTGTGATGTGTCCGGAAACCCGTAAAGATGTCCATTATAGCGGACATGTGTCCGGTAATCCGAGCAGAACTCTCAGGAGATTTTCCCGGACAGCCCCATCGTTATCATCTTTTCATACAGCCATGACCGGCTTATGCCGAGTATTCTTGCAGCCTGGGCCTTGTTTCCGCCTGAAAGCTTCAGGGCCTCGATGATTACGTCGCGTTCATGGTCCGCTCTGCTGGGCTTGAGCAGGGTATTCTTCGTCGAGGAGGGCTTTTTTTGCACAAAGGGCTGTGATGTGTCCCTGAGATAATGCGGCAGGTCCTGCTTTTCTATGAATTTGCCGCGGGCGAAGTTGACAGCGCGTTCAATGACGTTTTCCAGCTCCCGTACATTGCCGGGCCAGCCGTGGTCGAAAAAGATCCCGCGTGTTTCGCGCGATATGTCCTTGATATGGGTAGCGAAGATCCGGTTGTATTTTTCAAGGAAGAACTGTACGAGCAGATCGATATCCTGCCTGCGTTCCTTAAGGGGAGGGATATGCAGGTGGATGACGTTGAGCCTGTAATACAGATCTGAGCGGAATCTTCCGTCAGTGACCATGTCTTCCAGGGACTGGTTTGTGGCTGCGATGAACCGGACATTCACCTTGCAGGGCTTGTTCGAGCCCACAGGCTCGAAGCTCTTGTCCTGGATCACCCGCAGCAGCTTGCTCTGGAGTGCCAGCGGCAGATCGCCGATCTCGTCCAGGAACAGGGTGCCGCCGTCTGCCATGGCAAGTTTGCCTTTTTTACCTGAGCGCTGTGCACCCGTAAAGGCCCCTGGTACATAGCCGAAAAATTCCGATTCCATGAGGCTCGCAGGGATGGCAGCACAGTTTACCTTGATAAGGGGCCCGTTAGGGTTGCTGCTTGTCTTATGGATCGCCTGGGCGATCAGTTCCTTGCCTGTTCCGCTTTCGCCGGTGATCAGGATGTTCGAGGTTCCGCGGGCCACAATCTCAGCCTCTTCGATAACCTGCCGGAAAGCAGGGTCTGCAGTGACGATCTGATCGAATCCGCTGTCCTTTGGTTCTCGCGGCAGGTGCACAGTATTGAGTTCCGAGAGTTCCCGGTCCAGGCTGGCAAGCCTCTTTGCCAGGACCTTGAGCTCTTCGAGATTGCGGAACAGGATCTTGCCTACAGCACCCACAACCTGGCCCCTGCGTATGATTGGCTGTGATGACACTACATAGGGAATACCTTTAATGAACTGCAGGTGGTTTATCTCGGGCACTCCTGTCTTGACGACCTTATGCAGCCTGGTATTCTCAATAACCTCTTCCACCGGCCTTCCTATGATCAGTTCTTCCCTGTTGCAGAGAAACCGCTGAGCTGCCTTGTTGATCATGGTGATACAGCCGTTTTCGTCAACGACCACGATGCCGTCATAGGCAAAATCCATAACCGACTGCAGGGTTCTGTAGAGTTTCGTGATACTCTCCAGCTCTTCTATGATGCGGATCAGATCGGTCAGGTCCTGGAACACGATAATGGCCCCGTTGATCATCTCTTCCCTGGTGATGGGCGTTATATTGCACAGCAGGCTCAGGTCCTTCACTGTGTGCCGTGCACCGATGGAGGGTTTTCCTGAGGTAATCACATCATCGAGTTTCAGACCCGGCATGAGTTCGCCGAAGCGCCTGCCTACAGCATCTGCTGCCTCTGCACCGAGGATGGTTTCCGCCGCTTTGTTGATCCTGGTTATTACGCAGGCCTTGTCAACGGCTATCAGGCCGTTATGCATGGTCTGAAGGATGGCATTGAGCTGAGCATTCAGCCGGGTTTCTTCCCCGAGCATGGCCCTGATCCATGCCGCCTTATGAAAAATGCCGCTGACATTACCCTGGTCATTCAATACGATCGCGTTTCCTGCATGAGAGGTGCGCACGACCTCTTTTACCTCTTCGTACGGGATATCCTCGTTGAGGGTCATGATATCGGTTGTGATGAGATCTCTGATGGCTGTTTCAGGCTGCCTTCCCTGTGCTACCGCATCATAGAGGTTCGCCTTGGTCATAATGCCGATGAGCCGGCCGTCTTCTTCGATGACCGGCAGTATCTCCAGCCGTGTCGACCTGAACAGGCCTGCCACTCTTTTAAGATCGTCATCCGGTCTCAGTGTCTCGAAAGACCGGGTCATCATGTCCTTTACCAGCATGGGGCTTTATGATTCCTTTTATTTTATATCATTATTGAGCCAATTGCAAAATTACTACAATCATGTCGTCCCCGCGCAGGCGGGGACCCAGAAGTTTCTGTATTTACTGGATTCCCGCCTACGCGGGAATGACAGCCCGATAGTTTTGCAATTACCTCTATTGTATAAGTTTTATTCATATACTATTATGGCTGTATATTTAAATGATATTTTTAGCATAAACCCGTGAAAAACAGCATACCCCTTTCAGTGCGGGCAATCAGAAGGTGCAGTCCTCGCGGAGTTTATCCCTGCATGCGCAAAAGCACAGCTGCTCAATAGTCATCAGTCTTTCGAATGCATCGTGGAACGAGCCTTTGCAGCTTGTAAAGGTTCCGTGTCCAAACACGACTGCCGCGTGATGCTGCTGCATTGCAGCCGGCAGGGTGTGCATGAGGCCGTGACTGCCGGCACCCACTTCTCCGGCCACAACCGGGACATCGCCGATGAAACGTGTTTCATCAAAGCCCAGAGGGGGACCGAACATGGACATGATCACGGAGAATTTCGGGTGGCCGTGAAGGATGGCGGTGTCTCCTGTGAGTTCGTATGTCCTGATATGGGCCATGAGTTCGGATGAAGAGGTGATATCGCAGGTCGAGGAGCCGTCAAGGGGTACGCAGTCGATGCATCCCGGTAGTTCGTCAAGAGAGGAACCTGTCTGCGAGATATAGATCAGGTTTTCGTGCCGGTATGAGATGTTGCCGAAAAAGGAATCGACGAGCCTTGTCGATACCACTGCCTTTCCTGCTGCATCCATGGCCTGTATGATTTCAGCCCCGGTATGTCCGGTTTGTGTGGAGAGAGGGTTCGATACCGTCTTCGGTGCTGCGGCTGAAAGGATCTGCAGTGCCGAGTCAAGTCTTTCGGGCCCGGGCTGCGGCGCGTTTTCGAAACCATGCAGGCTGTTGATAAGATCTGTAAAATATTTAACGAATGTGGCGAAACAGATAGAGCTCAGGGTTACAAATGCCTGCTCCAGAGAGACTGTGCCGGTAGTGATGATGCCGGTGTCTTTTACAATGCA
>JAFGTK010000007.1 GCA_016934135.1 Deltaproteobacteria bacterium
AAAAATGCAAGTGCAGAGATAATCAGCCGGGTCGTATCTGACGGAGGCACGGTCATTTCCAGACAGATGATATCCGGCGAGGTACCCGGAACAATTGGACACATGGAATGCAGCGGGCTTTTGTTAAATGAACATGGTGTTATTCATTCAATACCTGAACTAAAAGGAACGCACCCGGATATCAATCTCTCGCATGAAGCAGCAGTTGGCAAGATATCGGCCGAAGAACTCAGTTATATAATGACACGGGGTCTTACTGAAGAACAGGCACGTTCTCTTATCATAAGAGGCTTCCTCGATATAAAGATAGAAGGACTGCCTGAGAAGGTTCAGGAGCTCATGGATGATGTTATTGAACGGTCAATTGAGGGCTCGATTTAAGCAATATATAACTTATTGTAATTACTTAATATAAATTCTCCACCATTTGCGCTGTATTGCATTTCATGGCCGGGGTGAAGGGTTTTATATACCTTGAATCAGTACAGGACGTGTATAGTATCAATATTTCTGAATTATTGGAGCAGGGTGTTCATCTTTGGTAATCCGTACATGCTCCTTATCGATTATTCAACTTTTCAACAGAAAACAGTACCTGGTGGAAAACCCACAGGCAAGTTTTGAAAACAAATTATGTGAGGTAATAGAGGGGTCAATATTGAGCATATCAATTATTTAACATAACATATATTATCGGCCAATTTATTATTACCGTGTTTCTAGGTACGGTATGCTGAATTTATCTCGACATATTTATAGGACAGATCAGTGGTAAAAGCCTTGAATCTTCCTGAACCATTACCCAGGGATATTGTAATGGATATCTCTTTATTCTTTAAAATATCGTTCAATGTATTTTCATCGAATCCATCAGCCTCAACCCCGTATCTCACAACCGCATATCCATTAATAGTGATCTCTATTTCTTCGGGTTGAATATGAACGGAACTGTATCCGGCAGCTGCAATTATTCTACCCCAGTTTGGATCGCACCCGAACAATGCTGTTTTGACCAGCAGAGAATTGGCAACACTCATGGCCGCTGTTTTGGCGTCCGAATCATTGATGGTACCGGTTACCAATATTTCGACCACCTTCGTAGCACCTTCACCATCCCGTACAATCATCATCGCAAGCTCTTGAATTACATCATGTATTTCTATTTCTACCGTGGAGACATCTTCCTGTACATAACCTGATGCAAGGGCGATCAAGGTATCGTTAGTCGAAGTATCACCATCAATACTTATTGCATTGAATGTATCGATAACACTTTTTCTTATTATATTATCAAGCACTTGTGGGTCTATGACTGCATCGGTCAACACAACAGCCAGAGTGGTTGCCATATTGGGGGCAATCATACCGGCACCCTTTGCAAATCCCAGCACTTTAGCATTGCCTGCCTGCCTGAACGAAATCTTCGGATAGGTATCCGTTGTCATGATGGACCTGGAAAATGCATGTATGTCATCACCCAGCCCTTTTTTAAGCTCTTCTACCTTACTAAGCATCCGCTCTACAGGAAGTCCTATTCCGATCACACCCGTGGACAGAGGAATAACCTCGTTATGCCCTACCCCAAGCCTGTCTGCAACAGCAGCTGTTACTGCACGGGCATCTTCAATACCCTTAGTACCTGTGCAGGCATTTGCATTGCCGGAATTCACGACAATACAACGGGATCTCCCGGTTTTCACCAGATCCATACCTATGAGTACAGGTGCAGCCTTGATCTGATTTGCAGTAAATACACCGGCAACACTGGCATCCTTGTCACAATAGATCAGCCCCATATCAAGGCCTTTATGTTCAGGTGATTTTATACCCGCATTTACCGCTGAGAACAAAAAACCTGCCGGAATCATTCCGTCCTTCCGCAACACTGTTTGTATTTTTTGCCGGAACCGCAGGGACAGGGATCATTTCTTCCAACTTTCTTTCCCGTACGCCTGACTGTGGAGGGTTTTTCCGTTGACGGGCCCCGTCCGAGCTGCATCCTTTGTTTGCGCTCCCGGTGAGATATACGCTCAACATCCTCCTGTTTTTGAATCTGGATCTTGAACAGTCTCTCCAGAGAGAGTTCTCGTATCCTGGAGAGCGTATTCACAAACAGATCGAATCCCTCCCGCTGGTATTCCCTCAGAGGATTCTTCTGGCCGTACCCTCTAAGGCTTATGCCGTCTTTCAGGTGGTCCATGGATAGAAGGTGGTCTTTCCAGAGGGTGTCCAGGGTAAGCAGAAGTATTTGCCGCTCGACCATCCTCATGATGTTCGGTGTGAATTCCTGTTCTCTTTCATTGTATTGATCGATAATCTCCTGACGTACCGCATCGTATACCAGCTCAGATGCCTGTCCCTTTTCAGGCGTGTACTGAAGCTGAATATCAAAGGTGTTCTTAACCCAGAGATTCAGACCGTCCATATCCCATTCGGTCTGCGGAGCCTTTTTCGGAACATAAGCGTCAATCACCTCGTCGAGAAGTTCATCGATGATTTCTTCGATATAGTGTCTCAGGTTTTCTTCAGAGAGGATCTTGCGCCTTTGCGTATAAATGACCTCTCTCTGCTTGTTCATGACATCGTCGTATTCAAGAAGGTGTTTGCGTATCTCGAAATTCCGTCCCTCAACCTTTTTCTGCGCCCCTTCAATGCTCCGTGAGATAAGCTTGTGTTCAATGGGCTCATCCTCACCCACACCGAGCCTGTCCATGATTGCAGATATCCGCTCTGAACCGAAAATGCGCAGTAGATCATCTTCCAGACTCAGGAAAAATCGTGATTCTCCGGGATCACCCTGTCTTCCGGAACGGCCTCTGAGCTGGTTGTCGATACGCCTGCTTTCATGCCTTTCCGTTCCCAGGATAAAAAGCCCGCCTGCAGAGATTACATCGTTATGTTCCTTGACACACTGCTCTTTGAATTTATCGATCCTTTCTTTGTATTTATCTTCGTCGCCGCTTGCAAACTGCCTTGCAAGAAACTCGGGATTACCGCCGAGCATGATATCCGTTCCTCTGCCTGCCATATTCGTTGCAATGGTGACTGCAGCCTTTCTCCCGGCCTGCGCAACAATCTCTGCTTCCCGCTCATGATGTTTTGCATTCAGGACATTATGCTGAAGTCCTTTTCTCTTAAGCAGCTTCGATACCTTTTCGGAATTCTCTATGGAACTCGTTCCTACCAGGACCGGCTGCCCCTTTTCATAGCAACTTATAATCTGCTTGACTACGGCACGATACTTCTCGGTCTCTGTCTTATAGATTACATCGGAGTTGTCTTTGCGTATCATGGGCATATTCGTAGGCATCACCATTACATCCAACCCGTAAATGTTCTTGAACTCGAGCGCCTCTGTCTCGGCAGTACCGGTCATGCCCGCAAGCTTTTCATACATCCTGAAGTAGTTCTGGAAGGTAATGGAGGCCAGTGTCTGGTTCTCGTTTGCTACCTTGACCCCTTCCTTTGCTTCTAAAGCCTGGTGGAGTCCTTCAGAATATCTTCTTCCCGGCATTAATCTGCCGGTGAATTCATCTACTATAACGACCTCTCCCTCATTGACCACATAATCCTTGTCTCTGGTAAAAAGCACATGGGCACGCAGAGCCTGGTTGAGATGATGCACGGTTTCAAATTCTGACGGCTCGTAAAGGTTTGATTTTGAAAGTATCTGTTGTAATACCTCGATTCCTTCCTCGGAATATACCACGGTATTTGCCTTTTCATCTTTTGAATACAGTGTTTCTGCATCCTTGTGCCTCAACAATGTCAATATTGCATTATTGGCATCATAATACTTTGAGGTGGATTCTTCGGCTGGGCCGGAGATGATCAGCGGTGTCCGTGCCTCATCGATCAAGATGGAGTCTACCTCATCGACTATGGCATAGTAGAAATCTCTTTGCACATAGTCTTCAAAGGTAAACTTCATATTGTCTCTTAGGTAATCAAACCCGAATTCGTTGTTCGTCCCATAGGTTATGTCTGCACGGTAATTGGCTTTTCGCTGCGTATCATCGAGGCCATGGACAACCACGCCCACATCGAGCCCGAGAAATTTATAGATGTTCCCCATCCATTCTGAGTCGCGTCTGGCAAGATAATCATTGACCGTAACAACATGTACGCCTTTTCCTGTAAGTGCGTTCAAATATACCGGCATGGTTGCAACCAACGTCTTTCCTTCGCCGGTCTTCATTTCCGTGATCTTACCCTGGTGGAGGATGATCCCGCCAAGCAGCTGAACGTCAAACGGCCTCATTCCCAGGGTTCTTTTTGACACCTCTCTTACTGTCGCAAAAGCCTCGGGAAGGATGTCATCCAGGCTTGCACCTGATTCGAGCTTCTCTTTAAAATAAGGAGTCATTGCCTTAAGAGCTGCATCATCCTTGGCTTCGATCTCCTTCTCAAGTGAATTTATCTTTTCTACCAGTGGATTCAACCGCTTAAGTTCACGGTCGTTTTTACTGCCTACTATCTTAAGAAGCCAATTATACATATAGGTATCCAATCCTTTGTTAATCTGGAAATATCCATTGTAAAATAGAATATCAAAAAGACTATTTCAACATGTATCTTTGAGGGTTGACATGGATCCCGTTTATGAGAACCTCATAATGGACATGTGAACCTGTCGATCGCCCAGTGTTGCCGAGATAAGCGATCTTTTCACCTTTCTGAACACGTTTACCTACTTCTATCTTATTGGAATCCATAAGGTGAGCATATCTTGTTACAATCCCATAACCATGGTTGATAACAAGAAAGTTACCGTAAGCACCATTATTGCAATAGGATGTAATAACCCCGTCAGCCGGAGCATATATCGGAGTCCCCTTTCTTGATGCAATATCAATACCCTTATGGAACTCTCTTTTCCCGGTAAACGGCGATTCGCGCCATCCAAAACCGGATGTTATCCATCCGCGGGTCGGCCATGTAGAAGGGGTATGAGCCATAAGAGACCGCTGTCTTTCAATCTGTGCAAGAAGTTCTGTTGAAACCTCTTTTTCAATGCTTATATCATCACCAAGCTGTTTAATATGAGAATGGAGTTTTCTGGTCAGAATCTTCTCTGTGAGCACATCGGTACTTTTCCCGGAAGCAATGGAATCAGCTCCCCCTCCCCCTACTCCGATAATCTCTTCAGCTGTGTTGAGATCAACCTTCGCAATGCCTGACAGATGCCTGTTAAAGCCTCTAAGCACCATCATTTCTTCATCAAGAGAGGCAACCTTTTCGGAGAGTATTTCGATCTGCCTGCTCTGATCCTCGTTTCTTTCTTTAATCAATGCAATACGGGACAGATCTGTGCGGAGGTTGTACAGCTTATAGCCTGCAAACCCTGAGAAACCTGAAAGCCCGAAAATAATGAGAGATACAAGAATGACACTCAAAGCTGATATCTTGAATTTTCTGATCCCCTCATTCTCCTTGGAGACCACGAGTATTGTCCAGTGTAATTTCATATATGCCCTTTTATTGAGAACTTATGTCCATCTCTTCTATAAGAACAGAAGGACACAGTACATGTCCGAATTCCCTGACATCATTTCCCACAGCGCCTACACGAGAAAACATCTCATAAATATTTCCAGACAATGCCGCCTCGCGAACAGGATACAAGACAGAGTTGTCGTTGAGAAGTAACCCATTTACCCCTACGGAAAATTCTCCTGTTATCGGATTTGCAGTATGCATACCCATTATATCGGTAATTTTTAGTAACTGCTTTAACCCTCTCATTTTTTGCGTTAAATCTTCTTTTCCCGGCTCCATGCATATATGCCGAAATCCCAATGCCGGCACCGATCTATATCCGCTTCTAACTGAATTCCCGGTAGATCGCTTCCCGGCAACTCTTCCCCAGTAATTATCATATAAAAAAGCAAGAACAGTGCCATCTTCAACCAGAACAGTCTTTCGAGAAGGGCACCCTTCCCCGTCATATGGACATGCACCGGCAGAACGTTTATCAAGAGGATTATCTGTCAGGGTAATCGTGCTCGAAAAACAGGTTTTTCCCATCTTGTCCTGCAGATAGGATTTCCCTTTGAGAACATTCTCGCCCACAAAGGCGTCCGAGATAAAATCCAGCATCTGTGCAGTAGTGGTGTTATCAAAAACAACAGGAATCTTCATAGTCCTGATCTTCTTGGCAAAAAGCATATCTGTAGCATTCTTTACTGCATCTGCACCGATCTTTTCGATGTCGATGTCGGCCATACAATGCCCTAGATCAAATTCGTAGCCCGACTGTGTGTCATCCGAATCTTTTACCATAACCATTATGGATGCAGAGACAAAGGTTGAATCCGAGGAGATGTCTATGCCATGAGAATTCACGATATGGGTGCTTGCTATAGACCGGGAGAATGATGCCTTACGGACCTGTTTAACCCGTGAATCAGCATCCCTTGCGGTTTTCTCAAGAGATATGGCCTGTGAAATACAATCATCTACACTCAAATTGGCTACTGAATGATCAACGAGATCCATGCCAATGTATGTGTCAAAATATGGAGGAATATGGTTATGCTCATCCTTGAACTGATACCGCGCAGAGCTTATTGCCGCATCGATTAGTTCTTCACTTGCATCAGGACCGTAGGCAAAACCGAGCGATCCCTCATTAAGTATTCTGATACTTATCCCTGATTCATTTGATCTGTTTAGAAAGCCGGTTGAGCATTCTTTTGATTCCGCACGTATAGTATCGGTTGCACTGCCGTACACCTCGAAATCCCTGATGGCCTTTGCTTTCAGGAGATCTACGGCCTTTGCTATTTTATCCCCCAGCCCCATAATGTCAAACCCTTATAATTTAATTATAATTGGTACGTAAGCGCAGTTTCCCTGCAGTCGGGAAAATACTGGCAATGAATGCAGTCTGCCCAAATCTTATTGGGAAGTGTTGATTTATCGACCTGAGAAAAACCAAGTCTATTAAAAAAATCAGGAACATAAGTAAGCGTAAACAATTGCTTCAAGCCAAGTTGTGCTGCCTCATCGATACAGGCCTGCACCAGGCTTCTTCCTATGCCTTTGCCGTGATTATCTTTTCTAACTGCCAGGGTTCGTATCTCTGCAATATCAACCCATGATACCTGCAGGGCACAACAGCCGAGTATGTGTGCCGGATCCTTATCATCACTCATTATCCAGAAATCACGAACAGAGGTATAAAGAGACAGGAGAGATTTTGGCAAGATCAATCCTTCATTCACAAAAGGATCTATCAGTTTTTTTATATCAGGCACTTCATTAACCAATACTTTTCGTATCATTGTATATAGTCCAATAAGATTTGTATACATACATCACTGGCAGCATAAAAAGTCAAACCTAAAAAACCCCACTTCCGGACTTCAACATGACCGTGCCTGTCTCTCATGGTTCTCTACCAGTTCTTTTGCATGTTCAATAACAGTTGAACTGGGCGACTCACCGCCTATCATCCTGGCAAGCTCCATAACCCTTTCCATTCGATCCACCTTCTGAACATGAGAGAGAGTATGCTCGTCAGTAACATTCTTAGTTATTACCAGGTGATTCTGTGCGAGAGAGGCTACCTGATGAAGATGCGTGACAACAATGGCCTGGGTGCCTTGTGCTATCTTCTCAAGCCTGTTTGCAATCATGAATGCAGTCTGACCGCTTATACCGGAATCGATCTCATCGAACAGTAATGTTGAATCCTGAGAAGTCTTCTGCTGAACCTTTATTGCAAGCATGATGCGGCTTAACTCGCCTCCTGAAGCTATCTTGTACAGGGGCAGAAGTTTGTGACCGACATTCGTGGAAATGAGAAACTCTCCCTTGAGAATGGATCCCGGAGGTATGATGTTTCCTCTGGAATCGAAGATTGAATCTTCAATTGTATCTGGATCTGTCTGGCGTACCTCAAAAAGGGTCCCAAGCATTCCCAGTTCCCCCAGATCCCTGTTTATCCGGCCGCATAATGTGTCGGCAAAGGATCTTCGTTCAAGAAGATGCTCTCTGACTTTCTGCAAATAGGTTGCTTTTGCCAGTTCAAGATCATTGGCAGCACTATTAATTATTGAGTCTGAGTCCTGTGTTATATCGAGCCTTTTTGTGAGCTCTTCCCGTAAAGCAATGAGGCCTGATTCGTCTGCCCTGTGTTTTTTCTTCAGATCCTGAACAGTATGCAGCCGCTGCTGAAGTGTTTCGATACCTTCCGGATCATATTCATAGGTGGCTATCCGATTTCGAAGGCCTATACTGATATCTTCAACCTGGGCAATTATTTCTTTGAGAGACCCACAGAGGTCTTCCAGATGCCTGTCGACAGCCTTTATCCTTGCAAGCTGTTCATGAGCCTGTGCCACAAGGTCGACGACCGAGGTGTTCCCGGAATAGAGAATATCATCAGCAAGAAGCGCTGACCTTTTCAGATCGGCGGAGCTATAGGCCAGTTCAAGCTCTTCAGCAATCCGTTGCTCAAGGCCCTCGGAGATATCGATCGAGCGCAGCTCGTTGATGTTATATATGAGATCCTCTTTTTCCAGCCTGTATTGCTCAACCTTTTCCCTGAGGTTAACCAGATTGTCATGAGCACGGCTGAAGGCCTCATAGGATTTGTAAATATCTTCCCTGCCGAGGCCTGCCAGTTCCTCTACAATTGCCATATGCTGAGAGGGATTGAGAAGATCCTGATATTCATGCTGGCCATAGATATGGATCAATTCGGAGGATATTTCGGCGAGGCCGGCAACGGTTGCAAGTCTTCCGTCAATATAGCACCGGTTTGATCCGGAAGGAAAGATCTCCCTTCTGAGTACCATTTCCTTACCTGCCACGGAAAACAAGGCCTCAATACTTGTCTTTTCTCTTCCAGGCCTTACGAGGTCCCGGCTGGCCTTAGCTCCCATGAGCAGGGTCAGAGCACCCATGATGAGCGACTTTCCTGCCCCGGTTTCTCCGGTAATACAGTTCAGACCGTGGCTGAATTCAATTTCGATTTCATCAAAGATTGCCAGGGAAGATATCTTAAGGAATTCAATCATCTCTCCTGCCACCCGAGTTTTGTCCGAAGGATCTCAAAGTAATTCCGCTGAGGGAACCTCAGCATTACTGCCTTGCGTTCTCCCCGTTTCACTATAAGTTTATCACCAGCCTGCAGGTAATACCCTTTCTGGCCGTCAAGGGTGAGATAAATGTTGTCTGATGACTTTCCTGATTTGACAATAATGACGACCTCCTGAAAATCAGGCAATACAATACTTCTGTTTGAAAGAACATGCGGACATATAGGGGTCAGGATGATAGCATCAACCTGCGGGTGTACTATTGGGCCGCCGGTTGCAAGATTGTATGCAGTTGAACCTGTAGGAGTTGAAACGATAAGACCATCAGCACGGTAACAGGTAATAAATGTAGAATTGGTCCATACATCGATATCTATTATTCTGGCCAGGGCGCTCTTGTTAATGACTACATCATTGAGAACATCCTGCGAGGTTATTGCCTGATCCTCTCTGAACAGGGTTGCATTGAACATAATCCGCTCTTCGTTGATGTAATCCCCTTTGATAACAGATTCAATGGCAGTGTATACCTCGTCTTCCATGACTTCGGTAAGAAAACCAAGGTAACCCATATGAACACCAAGGATCGGTATCTCATGGCTAGAAGACATTCGTATTGTTCGCAGCAGAGTCCCGTCTCCGCCGATGGCTATAAGCAGATCAGAGTTGTTCCAGATATCATCACTTCGGCCGCAGCCTATAAAATCGGCTATATGATCCTCAATAAGGCAGGTCATGCCCCTGTCCTTTGTCCATTCCAGTACACGCCCTGAAAGGGCAAGGGCTTTGGTATCATCCTCTTTACATACTATACCGAAAACCATCTTGACTCATATACCCGCGGCTGCAATGATTTGTCTAGCTTAAAAACACCGTAACTGAAACGGCCTATCTTTCCAGATATGAGACCGTTTCGATATGGTAAGTTTGCGGGAACATATCATAAACCCGGCTATGCCGGAGTGAATATCCCTGTTCTACAAGGTCCTTGAGGTCTCTGGCAAGGGTGCTTGGATCACAGGAGATATAGATGATTCTTGAAGGTCCGATTTGTGGCAGAAGCTTGACGATATCTTTTGCCCCCTCTCGAGGAGGATCCAGAATAATTGTATCGAAGCTGAGCATTTCGTTTCTGATTGAATCAACAGCCTTTCTTGCATCCATACTGATAAAACGTACATTGTCTATATTATTTTTCTTTGCATTGACCCTTCCCTGTGAAGCGAGTCTCCGGCTTCTTTCGATCGCAACCACCTCGTCTGCTGCATGAGACAGAGGGATACTGAAATTACCGCTGCCGCTGTATAGATCAAGGATCTTCTGCGAACCATCGGCCAGTTGTACTACATTTTCTATAAGAGCAGCGTTTATCTGCATATTGGCCTGGATAAAACCGCCGAACCCACTGGAAAGCTGCATGACACCCTCAGGTGTAGGGACATCATACCGGCAGAACCGCTGCCCGAGAACATGATCGCTCCTGCGGCCTCCAGAAACAATGAATGAAACCCCTGCTACATCCAGTTCGTTATATATTCTGTTCATGGCCATGCTATAATCGAAATGCCCTTTCCCTTTACACCGGGCAAGGAGAATAACATCATCTTGAGGGGCATGGATCTCAAGCGAATATAATCCGTGGATCGGGTTGCGTTTAAGGATCTCTTTAAGGTCTGTAAGGGTCTTTATTATCTTGGTATTTAGAACTGGACAATCATCAAATTCAACAATCTGCTTGGATTTCTTCTGGAAAAAACCCATCCGGAATTCAGGGTCATATGGACATTGGATCACTGCATGCCCGCGGTAGCCGTATATCTTTTCCGATAATACCGCCTCAAGCATATTCAAAGAAGACGACTTGCATGCCTTATCAATCTCACCACCAAGAATCCGATTTTTCCACATTACCTGTTGATTATAGGAAATATGCTGCCAGTCGCACCCTCCGCAGGAATCAAACACCCGGCAGCGGGGTTCAACGCGTTCAGGGGAAGGTTCCAGGATTTCATCTACATCAGCAAGTATGTAGGAAGAATGTTCTACTGATTTATGAACACGAACGTTTTCACCAGGAATAACAGCCGGGACAAATACAACCTTGCCATCAACTCTTCTTCCAACACCCCTGCCGCCAAAAGACAAGGATTCGATATAAACAGTAAACTTGTCAGTGCCCATACCAGGCAGTTACCATGACCTTAATTCTTTGATATGTAAGCTCTTAGCAAACTAACCGTATAATAGAAATATTGCAATTAAAATCGTACTCATATAGTGTTGGCACCATGGAATATATTGTTACATGGCTTGTAGATACCATCGGGAGACTCGGATACATGGGCATTATTGCCCTTATGTTCCTGGAGAGCTCATTCTTTCCCTTTCCCAGCGAAGTGGTTATTCCTCCTGCAGGATACCTTGCATCCAAGGGCGACATGAATATCTGGCTTGTTATTATCTGCGGCATCTTCGGCAGCCTCTTAGGCGCCTTGTTTAATTATGTCCTGGCATTATGGCTCGGAAGGCCTCTGTTAATTCGGTATGGGAAATACCTTTTCCTCCCTCAGGAGCGATTTTTAAAGGTTGACAACTTTTTCATCAGTCATGGAGAGATCAGCACATTCGTCTGCAGGCTCATTCCAGGGATCCGCCAATATATTTCCTTTCCGGCAGGTCTGGCCAGAATGAATCTGATCAGATTCTGTTTATACACATCTCTAGGCGCAGGTATCTGGGTTATTGTGCTCGCATATATCGGTTTCATAGTGGGCAATAATATGGAATTGGTGAAACAATACTCCAGACATGCAACTTTGGCCTTAATTGCATGCATAACTGTTGTCGTTTTCTTTTATATCAGAAGGTATATAAAAAACAACAGACATGAGGTTATAAGCAAATAAACGATCTGCTGCTGAATGACTATTCATTTTTGTGCAACTTATTCAGCTTTCCAATAATGATAATTACAGCCTATCATCCTATTAACATTTAACTTATTTGTATCTCCTGAAATATGCATTGACAATTGTGAAAGATATACTGTAACATTTGATTGATCGCGTCCTTTAATAAAGGAGGGTCTATGGGGAGCAAATTTTCGTCGCCCGACTTCGAGCTCTACACCAGAAAGATAAAAGATTTCTCCTTACTAACCCCTGAAGAAGAGCTCGATTATGCCAGGAAGTACATCCAGGGAGATATCTCGGCAGGCCAGAGAATCATCACCTCCAACCTGAGATTTGTTGTAAAGATCGCGCAGGGATATTTTCATCTCGGTTATGGCCCGCTGGAAATTGTTCAGGAAGGGAATATGGGCCTGGTAAAGGCCTTAACCCGGTTTGATCCTGAAATGGGTGTGCGTTTTATCTGCTATGCCATCTGGTGGATAAAGGCCTATATCAAAAACTTTATTCACAAGAGTTATCAGGTGCATACCGGCAGGCTCACACATGCAAAAGGGCTTGTTTCTCTCGACAGCTCCATTTCTAATGAAACCGATAACGAAGAAAGCCTTCTGGACCATCTGCTGTACGAAGGTCCTGATCAGGATGATTTTTACAGCCATAAAGAACGGCATACCTACCTCTTGAATCTGCTTGAATCAGATCCACCGATTCTTACAAAGCGGGAAGTATTCATTATAGAAAAACGGTTTTTCAGCGATCCGCCTGCAACATTAAAGGATATCGCCCTGGAGATAGGTGTTACAAGAGAACGCGTACGGCAGATTGAAATGAGATCTTTACAGCGGATCAAGGCTGCTATTGAAAAACTGAACGATATTCATATTGAAGATATCCACATTGGACACGAATATCCTATCCGGAGAAGAAAGATCTAGTTTCAATGGAAACAGGCACTGGGCATTAGGCATTAGGTAAAAGACTTGATGCGTATGTAGCAGAAAATACCCAAGTAATAATGAACTATTAGTTTACCGGTTGGCCAGATCTCCAAACTTTGTAAGCTCCGGGCGCCATGAAAGCCGTATCTCGCCGGTGGGACCGTTACGATGCTTTGCCACGATTACCTCGGCAATACCTTTATCGGGTGTTTCCGGATTGTATACTTCATCCCTGTAAATAAAACATATAATATCGGCATCCTGCTCGATAGCGCCGGATTCTCTCAGATCTGCCATCTGCGGACGTTTATTCTGACGTTCCTCCACCCTTCTGTTGAGCTGAGACAGGGCAATGACCGGTATATTGAACTCCTTGGCAATAGCTTTCAGAGTTCTGGATATCTCAGATATCTCCTGTTCCCGTGAATCGATTCTGGTTTTCGATGTCATAAGCTGAAGATAATCTATGAGGATCAGCCGGATATCATGGTGAGCAACAAGCCTTCTGAGTTTGGCACGGATCTCCATGGGAGAGATACCTGGTGTATCGTCAATATACAAAGGCGCCTCTGAAAGGATCCCCGAGGCGTTCAAAAGCCTGCTCCAATCATCTTTTTTGAGCATGGAAAGGGAAGATGCAGACCTGACCAGACTCTGATTTATTTCAGCTTCGCTGGCCAGCATTCTCAACACAAGCTGCTCGATACCCATTTCAAGTGAAAACACTGCAACAGGAAGCTGTTCCGTAACACCGACAAACTGGGCGATATTCATGGCTAATGATGTTTTTCCCATTGAAGGCCGTCCTGCAATGATGATGAGATCTGTACGGTGAAGCCCTCCAAGGAGCTGGTTGTCGAGATCGATGAATCCGGTTGGCACTACCCCCTGATCGATCTCGCCTTTAGCCATCCGCCCAAGGTTATGATACATATCCTGCAGAGGGATGCCGATCTTTACCAGCCCTCCCTTCTTGTCCTTAAGCTGTTTATTGATATTGAAAATGATCTGTTCTGAATTCTCAAGCACGTTGGGGATGTCTTCCCCTGGGTTGCGTGCATTCTTGATTATCTCCCCTGCCCCTGCAATAAGAGAACGGAGTATTGATTTCTCCCGGATAATCTTTGCATAATATTCTATATTGGCTGTTGTGGGGATACGGTCAGAAAGCTGCGCAATATAACTTGCCCCGCCGACCTTATCCTGTTTTCCCTTTTTCTCTATCTGCTCGATCAGCGTAACAAGATCAATGGGCAGGCCCTTATCCATAAGATGGAGCATCTCTTCAAAGATGATACCATGCCTTTCAGCATAGAAATCATCCGGAGAGACGATCTCTGTTATGACATCAAGAGAGGAGTTCTCGAGGAGTACGCCCCCGAGGATATATTCTTCAGCCTCTTTAGAATGAGGAAGTACCAATGAAGAATCATCCATTCAAGTTATGCCTCTGCCTCTGCACTTACCTCAACCTTGACCACTGCGCTTACCTCAGGGAAAAGCCGGATGCTTACCTCATGTGTCCCTACATGTCTGATTGGTTCTGGCAGAATGATCTTTTTCTTGTCGATCTCGAATCCTTTCTCAGTAAGAGATTCAAAGACATTTGTGCTGGTGATTGAACCGAAAAGTTTACCTTCCTGCCCTGTTTTGACAGAAAACTTCAATGTTACTGAACCGAGTTCCTCTGCCATCTTTTCAGCGTGTTCCTTTGATTTTGCCTCTGATCTGACCCTTGCCTGTATCTTGTCTTTGAACGCCTTGATATTGCTGTCGGAAGCCAGGAGTGCAAGACCTTTAGGGATGAGATAATTTCTGGCATATCCATCCTTTACCTTAACCTCTTTGCCTACCGTGCCGAGACCTTCGATACTCTCCAGCAGTACTACCTTCATTTTTCATCTCCTTTAGTATTTCTTATCCTTTTCCTGAAATTGAACCAGGTATCGAACAAACCTAGGGTTGATATGATAATCATGATATATATTTGGCTTAATATCAATACATAAATAATCCATCTGATAATCTTCGCCCAGTTATATTCAGCCATAAATGATGCAACAATTGCCATCCCCTGATAAAAGTACACCTGAGAAACAACAATCAACAGATTCAACCCGATGGCATTAACAGAATCTGTACTGATCAGAGTGAACACACATGCAAGGATGAACAATGCGACGATCCAATCAGGGCACTTCCATGCCTTGAGCAGGACATCCCTTTTTATTCCTGATACGATGAGCAGATTGATCCACATAATAAAGGCAAAACTCGTTGCCATAATTGAAGGAAATACCTTGATTATCCTTGCCTCTATCGCAGTCCGGCTTATCTTGAACTGCATCATGTCACCGGGCGAAAGCATGGATTCATAGATCATGGCAACCTGGTCCATGACCGTTTGAACCAATCGGGATACCATGCCGTGATATGTCATATTTTCAGAGCCTGCCGTGATTCCTATGCTGAGCATGAAGGCAAAAAACATCAGGCATGCAGGGGCAAGCACAGCAAGACCGTATTTATGACTGCGGACATATTTCATCAAGAGCATTCCACATCCAAGAAGGCACAAGTAAAGAATTACGCCATGAAAGAAAGCCGGCAGGAAGATCAGAACAGCAGGGATCAAACCGACTGCAACGGCATTTCTGATGGTGCTCTTCTCGGAATACATGCAGTACACCGATGGAAGGCACAGGGCAAGCGGGACAGCCCTTTGCGTCATTACAATAACCAGCACACACATAAAAAGAAAGACCCCGGTGTAAATCCACAGAGTCTTTGTGCCTCTGCTCATAAGAGGCATGGTCTTAATCGTGAACGGTAAATGGTATCAGCGCCATGATCCTTGCCCGCTTAATCTCGAGCGTTAACTTTTTCTGATGGCCCGAACAGGTGCCGGTTATCCTTCTTGGAAGGATCTTACCCCTCTCGGTGATAAAATCTTTGAGAATATGAGGTGACTTGTAATCTATAGGCAGCTTTTTGTCTTCGCAAAATCTGCATGCCTTCCTCTTATAATAGGTCCTCTGTCTGGGATTGGACTGTCTATTCTGCATATTATTCAGCTACCTCCTCTTTCTGATTTTCAGGAATCGATTCTGGCTTTGTCTCTACCTTGGGCTCCAGATCTGCTCTGCTGGTATGTCTGTCAAGTTTTACAATGACGAACCGCAGTATATTCTCATCGATCCGCAGAAATCTTTCGATTTCAGGAATCATTGATCCGGGACCTTCCAGGTAGCTCAGAAAATAATGCCCTCTGGGCTTCTTCTGAATCTTGTAGGAAAGGCCTCTGATGCCCATATCATCGATTCTGATTATCCCTCCGCCATTTTTGCCAATAGTGTTCTTTAATCGGGTGAGGAGCTTCTGCTGATCTTCTTCCCCGAGATCGGGGTTTTGAATAAACATCATCTCATAGAAGTTCATATTACCCTCCTTGTGGTTTAGTAGCCCCATTAGGAGCAAGGAGCGGGCTTTTCATATAATAAAGATTCATATAATGCAAGCTAGAAATACAGCTTATAAGACATCAATACCTTATAAAAAATCCTCTCAGAGATGCATCCTCATCGGCTTCAGAATAATCAACCTTGTCGACACGTGCACCGCTCGGGCCCTTGTAACACCAGGAAAGAAGTCTGCTGACAGAGTTATCGTCTCCCTGAACATGGATCTCAACAGCACCATCGGGCATATTTCTGACCCATCCGTCAAGCCTCAGATCCTGTGCAGTCTTGAGCGTATTAGCACGGAACCATACACCCTGCACCCTTCCGGCAACCCTGATACGCAATGCCCTGAATTTTCCGTCACCCTTATCCTTCATCCGCGTCATTCCCCCTTATGATACTCAAGAATGATGCTTCATCGAGAACTTCGATCCCCAGCGAAGCTGCCCGGTTCAATTTAGATCCAGGCTGCTCACCCACGACAAGATAATCGAGCTGTTTACTCACAGAATTAACCACTTCACCTCCAAGGGCCTCTACATGCCTTTTGGCTTCTAAGCGCGACATGGACATCATGGTGCCGGTAAAGCACAGTCTTTTCCCCTTTAATTCTGACATGAGCATTGTTTCATCGCCAGGCGATACGATTTCTATCCCTTGTGCCATAAGTTTTTTGATTACAGTGGTGTTCTGTTCGTTTGCAAAAAAATCACTTATCGAGTTGGAGATTTCCTCCCCGATCCCTTTTATCGAACATAGATCTTCATAGGTTGCATTCATGATATTTTCCAGAGATTTGAACGTATCCGACAGCCTCCTTGCCGCAACAGTGCCGACATGCTGTATACCCAGTGCATAGATGAATCTGTCAAGGGTTACCTTCCTGCTTGCTTTAATGGATGCGACAAGATTCGATGCAGAAAGGTCGGCAAAGCCTTCAAGAACTGAAATGTCATTCTTATTGAGGGTAAAAAGATCTGCAACATCTCGTACAAGACCCTGCTCAACCAGACTATGTACGATCTTTCTGCCCAGACCATCTATGTCCATTGCCTCTTTCGAGGCGAAATGATAGATCTCCTCCTTTACAACAGCCGGGCATGAGATATTTACACATCGCCATAGTGCACCGTCTTTTACCAGATGGGATCTACACGAAGGGCACTCCACTGGCATGAGAAAAGGTTCTAAATGCTCCGGCCTTTTTGATATTATTGGTGCGACAATTTCCGGGATAACATCCCCTGCCCTCTGGACCAGCACTGTATCGCCTTCCCGGACATCTTTGCGGGCAATCTCGTCTGCATTGTGCAGCGTGGCCCTGCTTACGGTCACACCGCTTACCTTGACAGGCTCCAGAATGGCAACAGGGGTCACAACGCCGGTACGGCCCACCTGAACATCGATCTTTTTCAGGATTGTAGTGGCTTGAACAGGCGGGAATTTAAAAGCTATGATCCACCTGGGCGACCGTGCTTTTACACCAAGGGCTGTCTGATCTGCCACGGCATTAACCTTTACTACAACCCCGTCGATCTCATAGGGCATATGTTCTCTCTTTTCCTGCATATATTCAGCAAAGGCAATCACCTCATCAACACCATTGCACAATCGTTTATCCGGATTTATCCTGAATCCGAACTCAAAGAGCCTTTCAAGAATGTCGAGCTGCGAAGCATCCCCTGTTGCTTCCGGGTCTGAAATGCCATAGGCAAAGAATACCAGATTTCTGGATGCGGTTATCTTTGAATCAAGCTGCCTCAGGGATCCTGCCGCTGCATTTCTGGGATTTGCAAACATCTGCTCATTATTCATGGATCTCTCATGATTCAGTTTCAAGAAGGAATCTTTCGGCATAACAACTTCACCGCGCACCTCAAGAAGTTCAGGCGGATTATCCGTGATCAGCCGGAGAGGAATGCTCCTGATGGTCCGTACATTATCCGTCACATCCTCACCTGTCTGACCGTCACCACGGGTACCTCCACGGGAAAAGATACCGTTTTCAAAAACAAGTTCCACTGCAAGGCCGTCGAACTTTGGCTCACAGCAATAAGTGATGTTGTCCTTTTCAAGCCACTTTGCAACCCTTATGTGAAATGCTTGAATTTCCTCTTTGTTCATAGCATTGTCTATGCTCAATAAAGGAACCCTGTGGATCATCTGTGAAAAGGCCGACAGCGGCGGAGCCCCGACCCTTTGCGTGGGGGATTCTGTGGACCTGAGCGATGGATGCTTTTCTTCCAGGTCCATCAGTTCTCTCATAAGCCGGTCGTATTCCCCGTCGGATATCTCTGGTGAGTCGAGTACATAATAGAGGCGGTTGTGGCGCTCTATAATACGTTTGAGTTCGTCTGCATGTTTTTCAATCTCATTTTCGGCCATGAAGAACCTCATATGCATGTTAAATGAAACTTTATTCAGGAAAACATCATCTAACACAAAAAAGGACTTGATCAAAAGAATTTCTTGATTAATACATTATATAAAGGTAAATGCACACTGCAATAAATAGTGCACCTTGAACTACAAGGAGGTTGTAATGGGTAAAGTTGTATTTAATGTTCAGGACCAGTTCCTTAATCAAGCACGCAAGGAAAAGGTGCCTATTGTTGTCACCCTCGTCGACAAGGAAAAGGTTGAGGGTTTTGTAAAGAGTTTTGATCCATTCTGTATACTGATACAGACGGATAAACCTATACTCATCTACAAACATGCAGTTGCGAGTATAGAACCTTCTGAGACAAACTCCAAACTCAAAGACTTTCTTGCAGGATGAGGAGAGGCCAAAGATTTTCAGCTCTTATACTGTGTCTGACTCTATTTCTTTGTTCACCTATTAATGTATTCGCCGAGACCTCTCTTGAGGTCTTCGGTGTAGGGGCAATCGAGGAGGACAACCTGGCAAAGGCTGAACAATCAGCATTGAGCGATGCCTTTTCCAAAGCCTTACTGCTTGTAGCCCTGCGATATGTCCCTAATACTTCGTCATTTGATCTTGCAGGCATATTGCCGGATTACATGGCATCTCGAGGCATGCAGGATATCATACAATACCAGATCAACTCGCGCATCAGGCAGTATGACATACTCGCTCTCAGCGTGGATATCAAACTCGACGAAGAATCCTTAAGAGACTGGCTCTATTCACGCACCCTTACCGTCCCCTATGAACTAAGACCAAAGGTTCTTTTGATGATCTCTTCTTACGGACCCGGGGAGGAAGACCTCCACGAATGGTGGAATATGAAGGGCAAGAAGACATATTCATCCTTTGAAACAGAGCTTTCAGGAGATCTGATGCAGCTGGGCGAGTCAGTACTTGAAGTACCCCGAAAAACCAGGAGTATACTTGGCGGCACCCGGGAAGATATTGAGATTGCAGAGGCTTCCGGGGCAGACCTCCTGCTTTCCGGCACAATCACCTATACACCTGTGCTCGATACCCTGTATGAATGTTCAATTGATCTGAATCTGATCGATATCGACACATCCACCCTTTTAGGTTCGTGGTCTGTTTCTCATAGAGGAGACTTTGCCCTGGACACCATGAATTCTATCATGTCAGACGAGGTGATCAAACCCATAAGGTCCCGTATAGCCCATAAAATGCTGAGCTCAAGTCCGGTTGTCATGAAGAAAATCCTCTGTATTGAAGGCATCAGAGAATATGTCACCTATCAGGCCTTCATCAATGCGCTTCGTTCAATGGACAGCATGGTAAGCACCCAGATCACCGGGATTAAAGGACATACCATCTGCCACAACATCAGGATCAAGGGAAGCCTGTTCGACATCATGGAGAACCTGAAGCGCGAACAGATAACCGAAGCAGATATCCTGGTGGAGGATGAGACAGCGTATATACGGATTATTGATAAGTGATTCTGGTACTACAATAGTAATTTTCTGATATTCTTACATACATCATGCATATATTAATAGTCTGAGTTCTCTGGCATATTGAAAGATATTTCCGCGATATCTTATTCGTAATTATGGGGATTATGGCATGCCTTCAGAAGTACCATAACCCCCATTTTTGTTTTACCAGGGCTCAGGAGGAGTCTTGTACAATCCTGCTCTTTCCAATGCAGCTCTGTTCATTTCACGGGGAAGTATAACTATTTCCTTTGCAACAACGACAACATATCCATTATAGTTCTGCAGGCCTCCGCCTTTGACAAAGACATACTTGCCGTTTTTCAGCTCGTCCTGACCCAGTTCTTTTCCGTTCATGTCAAGAATTCTTGTAAGGTAGTGCTTACCTCTTTCCTTCTGGTCGACAAGGATGATCTTTACTTCCTGTACTATATATTCATTATCATATATTACAAGCTTGCCTGATATGCCTGCCGGGATCCAGTCCTTCAATGATGAAGAGAGAGGGTCTGCATGAGAAACCAGGGCAAATGAAAAGAACAGGGCCATAAGCAGGACCACCTTCTTGTAAAACTTTATCTGGTGAAATGAAAAGGTCATGACCTCACTCCTTTTTAAGTCTTACTTCATCCAGTAATAACGTTCGATGGATTTAGTTTCCTCGGTATCGTCAAACTTCGGTGAACCCTGGGTTCCAACGCCTATAAAAGTACCCTCAGGGGTAACTATGAGGACAGGATCGGACGGTATGCCGCCGCCGATGTTTTTGAACCTGTCTTCCCTGGTCAGTGTGCTGGAATCACCGTCAAAGGATTCAAAGACCGCATTACCTGTTTTGTAATCCACTGCCCACAAACGGGCTGTACCTGCACCTGCGCTGGTTGTGCACGGATCCTGTCCTGCTGCAGACTGGGAAGACGGGATGAATGTCGTGAAATATACCACCCCGGAATATACTAAGGGGCTCGAAACGACCTTTTCGCCGATCTCCGAACCATCACTCTCTTTCAGGTCTATATACCAGCCGCTACTCAGGATCGAGGCCAGATGGTTCTCGTACTGAGTCCCGGTATAGGCCGTAATCGTACTGGATCCCTGGAGATAATCGTTTGTAACATCTACCAGGTCTGATGCAGTTATAGGAGATCCATTACTGTATGTTGCAGGCCACGTATTCTTGATGGCATAGAAACGGTTGAGCGTGTCTGTCTCAATGGGATGTTCTCTGTCACCGGAACCTATGTACACATAATCACCCCAGGTCTCCTGAGCAATGCCCGGGGCCTTGGTAAATTTTCTCAGGTATTGCGTACCTCCATCGTTTCCTGCATCGAAGAGCCTTCTTGGCACCCATGCGCCATCAGCATCCTTGTCGTTGAATACAAAGAGGTTGCCGCCCAGGTCACCGGCATAGATTACATCATCGCAATCATCGCTGTTATCATCATATGACACCAGTTCGACAATACAGTAATTCATGTAGCTGGAGAAGGTACTTCCGTCTCCGTGATAGAATTTCAGATTGCTTACAAGGGCACCACTGCCGGCATCTACAGCAAAGACTGCCCTGCCTTTGCTGTCAGCTGTTCCAGGATCATCATTGTCCTGATTGGTGTCATATCCGCCGGTAAGCAGGATCACATTGGTTTCACTTGTGCCGCCGCTTGCCTTGATCTTGCAGAC
>JAFGTK010000069.1 GCA_016934135.1 Deltaproteobacteria bacterium
CCATCACACGACTGCCCCGGCCAATCGAAGAGGACCCCCGCGCGGAGAAAGTTTCGCACCTGCTGAGTGAAGATACCAGGCTGTTGTGGCCCGGGGGCAAAGTAGCGGTAGCATCGGTCCCGCTCACTGAGCCCCTGAGTGCGGCACTGAAGAATGTCCAGCTGTCCGGCCAGCTTGTCCGAGGCCTGGAGCTTGCCGAAAACCGGCTCGCCCGGGAACAGCGCGGATTGAACATCTCCGAGCGGAAGACAGGACAGCAGCGCGGAGATCGCATATCTCGCCTGCTGCTGCTGTCCGACGAAGGTGCCGAGCGCTTTTACAGAAACGTGGAGAGTCTGCTGCGCCGCCACGATCCCCGGGTCCTGGCCGTGCTTCTTAAATGCGATTCCGCCACCCTGGGAGAGCTGCTCTTCGGCCCGGGCAGCCTCGCGCGCCTGCTGCTGCTGGAACACAAGGAGGCTGTCAGCCACGTCCTTCTGTCCATGGTTGAGTGATTTTATCTAAAAAAGGGAATAATGGAGTGATGGGGTAGCGGGGTACTGGGTAAAGACGGTGAAAAAACCATTTCGGATTGCGGATAGCGAAATTCGATATTAAAAACAAAAAAAGATAGAGATTTAAGCAAGTTCACCGCAGAGCCTTAGCAGGAACAGGCTTCAGGCTTCGCCTTTGGCTACGCCCTGACAAGTCGCCGGGACAAGGAGGCGCAGGGGCCGCAGAGGTTAAAACCTTTTCTCCAATCGGGAGACGCCGATTGAAGAAAGTAACTGATTGCAAGTGAGACTTGAAAAGACCTGGATTCCAGCATGCGCGGGAATGACTGATGAAGGCGATGGCATGAGCCTTCGTCGTCAGGCAGGTCTATATTCCCGTCGTCCCCGTGAAGACGGGTACCCAGGAGTATGAACTTGTCAGGTAGCTCACCCGCCTTCGGCAGATTCGCAACCATGAACTACAACTGAGCGCATTGACATTTTTTCAGACCAAGATTATCAGATTTTTTCCAATACTCCAGATATTCATCATCCCGATTTGTAGGCGCGGCTTGGACCCGCTGTGCGGAGAGCTACCCGGCAGCGCATGCGCCTTCCTTGTCAATACAATACCCGGACCCTATAATCATCACATGGACGGGAGTCATCTCGTCCCTTAACCATGTGCCGGGCAGAGGGGTATATGCGCATGAGAGCCTGTACCAAAGTTGCTGTCCTTGTTGCTGCATTCCTGTTATTTCTGCAGGGCTGTGCTTCGAACACGGCCATGCCGGTGACCGACGAGTTCTGGCAGGACCCAAGACCTGTGGTGGGCGTTGCCCTCACCACGGTCCCGAAGCCACAGGTCAGACTCAGGACCATGTACTCGTCCGGGATGAGGGTGCCCAGGATACTGTTCGGGCCCGATGAGGGCGACCGCGATAATGAAGAGCGTATCATAACCGAGGCAGACCAGATGCGTTTGGAACGATTACTCAGGGGTGGTGGCGTCCATGATTTGTCGCAGGCCCAAAACCTGTTTGTTCAGCGGCTATCGGCACAAGAGTTCTCTGCAGTTGCGATCCCAAAGAGCATCGATCTCGAAGATCTGCCGGATTATAAGCCGGAAACAAACGGATACGCGAGGAGAGACTTTCGAGGAGTCTTGCAGGGCAGGGGCCTTGACCGGCTCATCGTTCTGCAGGTTCGCTGGAATGGCGTCTACTGCCACTATATGGGCCGCACCAACGACCTCACAGAGGCAGCCGTGACGGTCACGGGGAAGATGATCGATCTTGCAACGAACCGGCTCCTGTGGAGAACGTCAGACAAAGACGGGACAATCAGGAAGACCATAGAGTGCACGTGTGAAAGTCCTGCGGATACGGAGAGCATCCTTGAGGAACTCAACGCTCTGTTTGATGATGCAGCCGACCTGCTTACAGCAGACTTCTTTGCAAACGCACCGGAGTGAGAACCTGGAGTGATGGAATAAACAGGGGGGCATCCCATAATTGACTGATCAATTATGGGATGCCCCCCTGTTCCCGTATGTTTTCGTCCGGTGGAGCAGCTCGTTGTGCGTTTTACCCATCAATCAACGCCTGGATCTCCTTCAAATGCAAATTCAAATGCCACAGATACCCCTCAATGATTGTTCGAAGAGTCTCATGGTTTCCTTCAAAATCATGCCATGTATGATTCAGGCACGATTCGTTTACATTTTTAATGATGTGGACCATGTGCTGGTTGTATGACCTCCAAAAGAAAACAAGGCGTTCCCAGTCCTCTTCTTGATAGTTCTGGATTGCTATCCACCGATCATTGTCCTGGCGATAATCGGGGAATTCCAAATTCTCGTTGTATTGGAGCCGCACTATTCTGTGATGATTATTTACAGCTGAATCGACGAGATGCCCCAAAATCTGCCTGATGGTTCTATTCTGGTTATTCCTGCGTTCGCTTATTACCTCAACGGGCAGAGCAACCAATTTGGTGCTCCAGCTTTCCACAATGCCGTTGATCTTCTCCCTCAACTCAAAAAACATTTCAGCCATCAGATCCTCCTTTCAACTAAAGAAGTGTCCAGTGTCAGGTTGTGCAATGCCGCATTCATGAGCCAAAATGATGAAAATGTTATAACGCAAGACCTGAACCCGGATGTGCGGTTTCCATCCGGCTGATCCTGAGAACTGGTCCCCTGGCAACCGGTGGCTTTGCACAGCCTTGACCTCCGGTTTCTTAAAGAAATCTCCAGAAAGAATGGGGAGCACTCTTCTTCCTGAAGAGAGCATACCATTTACATACAGGAAATAACGCAGCCAGTCCGATCATCCATACAAAGTACAGTACCATAACAGATGTCCAACATGGAAACATGAGGCCAATACATGCATAGAGATAAAGGTGAATGAGATAGAAAAACAGTGCCGTCTTCCCGAACACCTGTAACGGATACGCTATCCTTGATTTGATCCTGTCCCCGAACCTGATGAAGAACGAGAACAAGCACAGATTGACACCCGTTGTGAGGGCGATAAAAGTCAAACTCGGGGGATATTTAGTGACATTCATAAAAGCGATCCAATCGGCACCTGGAGAGCCATGAAAACTGCCCGGCAGTGTAACAGCAGACTGCACGCAATCATTGCGCCTCCAAGGGCTGAAAGCACCCCGAAATGAAACCACACATCTCCTCCTCCCGGAGAAAGGTTCGTCTGCACGACATTTCCACTATTGCCAATCAGCCAGGCAGGGTCCTCGATGAATAGCTGTAATATTATCAGAATGACACCGCGTATTGCATAATGCCTGAAAACCTGTATTCGCGACCAGCCAATACGATAGCGGGAATCGGCAAACATAACGATGCTGATTCCCCTGATGAAGAAAAAGCCGGGGGCGCATAAATGGGTGACGAACCTCGTCAGAAAAGGCAATAAGGAGTGGTATTGCGGTAAAGAAAGGCTCCAGAATTCAACTAGATGCATTTTCCTGATGAAGTAATTGGCGTGATCCAATGCCATCAGGACCATCAATAAACCCCTGGATGTATCAATCCATGTGAGTCGTGTGCGTGCCACGTCTTGGTAAGATGTCAATAAAGTATCTTGAAACATTGCTGTCCTAAACAAATTCAAAGGGGAGGGGTAATGGCCTTTACTGATGAACTTGCCGTTAAGTCAGCTGGTAAGGGACGTCCCTCTATCCCTGGATTGATTTGTTCGCTTTAGCGATAGGCATTTTCTCGATGGCCGACCTTAACAACCCGGATTGTCAGTTCATTATCCTGGATTGAATAAACAATGCGATAGTTGCCTTGGCGGACACGATACCTTTCCTGGCCGGTCAGTCTTTCACAGCCAGCAGGGCGAGGATCATCGGCAAGCACTTTAATACGATCAAGGATTCTCTTGAGATCTTTTTTGGGTATGGACTCGAAATCTTTCTCTACAGATCTCTTGAAGAAGATCTTATATGCGTCCATCTTTTTTCAATCTCTTGACCATTTCATCATAGCTGATCAAAGGCTCGGATACTCTTTCCTCAAATGCTCCAAGATCTTCAGCATCTTCTGCAAGAGATTCTCCGACGGCTTCGTTCACCAGATCAGATACTGACCTGGATGTCTCTGCAGCCTTTAAGCGCAGAGCCTTATGGAGATCTGGGTCAAGATATACAGTGTACCTTTTTGCATGCACCGCCATAACGTCACCTCCTGTTAGCGCTATAACAATATAACGTCATGGTGCCAAGTTATCAATAGTGCTTGAGGAAGCCAACGACGAAATCAGTCGGAGCGTAGCGAGCGGCTGTATTAATTTTGTTGGGTTATGAACGAACGGGGCGCTTCAGCCAAGCGTTTCAGAGCTTCATTCATGGCAATGAATCCGTTCTTGGTGGGACCTTCTAGGGATTTCTTCATCAAGGGCACGAGCAGACCGGAGAAGATCTCACCTTGCGTAAACAGCACCGTCCCATCAGGTGTCTGCTCAAGAATGAAGAAATGCTCACCATCGAACAGGCCAGTTACCAACAGCTTGCCTTTCCATCTGAACTCGCGGGCCACCTCAACAACTAACACTTTTGGTCGGAACTGCATCCCGCGGCCCCCAGGCGGCTGAATGAAGACCTTCAGGGTCTCTCCAACCCGCGGTGTTCCTTCCAATGAACGTACGAAGGGGTTCCATTGCCCGTGGGCTGGAAAATCCATGAGGATGTTCCATACCCGTTCAGGCGTTGCGGCGATCTGGATCTCGGTGCGGAGCGTGAGCATATTAATGAGGGCTAACGCTGGCGTTCACGCGCGCGGTTTACTGCGTCGCTGTGCAACGCTTTGTTCGGCAACTCGTTCCTTCCCAAATCCTCACAGCCC
>JAFGTK010000338.1 GCA_016934135.1 Deltaproteobacteria bacterium
ACATTCATCAGACAAGGAGACGAATCAGTGAAAAAACAGGAGATAGTAACATTCAAGGTAGATGAGAAGCTCTTTCAGATAATCAAATCTATTCCAAACAGGTCAGAGTTTATCCGTTCGGCTATTATCCAGGCGTTGGGGAGCACATGTCCTCTGTGCAATGGAACAGGCATGCTGAATCCCGAACAGAAGGAGCACTGGGATGATTTTGCAGCAAATCACTCTGTGGAAACATGTAATGAATGTAATGAGCGGTATCTTGTCTGTTCGAATACACAATAGAATCATCTCAGGCAGCCGGAATGAACCTCCGGAATATTAAAGGCGTACGAGATATGAAAAGTGTATTGTCAGCTCTGTTGGTCGCTTCATTCCTTGCTGCACCCATGAGTATTCTATGGGGTGTGGATACTTCTTCGGTAACGGTCAAGGCGTTTGTCAGCATCATCCCCCAGGCATATTTTGTTGAAAGGGTAGGCGGCCGGTACGTGGATGTCGAGGTGCTCGTCGGGCCGGGCCAGTCTCCGGCAACGTTTGAACCGACATCGAGACAGATGTCCAGGTTGAGCGGGTCCGCAGTATATTTCCGTATCGGGGTCCCGTTTGAGAAGGTATTCATACCTAAGATAACAGATGCATTCAAAGGCCTGCATATTGTAGATACAAGCGCAGGTGTGAAGCTGAGATATTTCAGCCTGACAGGGGGCCCACAGGTGCCCGACCCCCACATCTGGCTCGATCCCAAACGGGTAAAGATAATTGCAGGAACAATCTGCAGTGAACTCAGCAGAATAGATCCATTGCACAGCAAAGAGTTTGAACAGAACCTCAATTCCTTTGAACATGACCTGGAGATCCTTGATCAGAATATTGCCGGAATCCTCAAGCCTTTCATGGGCGGCAAGATATTTGTTTTTCATCCTGCCTTCGGTTATTTTGCTCAGTCCTACGGACTCGAACAGGTGGCAGTCGAGGTGGAGGGCAAGGAGCCAAGTGCACGGCAGCTTTCCAGCCTGATCAATAAGGCAAAAGCCGAACAGGTAAGTATTATCTTTGTGCAGCCTCAATTTTCCAGAAAGAATGCAGAAACCATAGCTCAGGCCATAGGAGGTGCTGTGGTGCCCATCAATCCGCTGCCGGAAGATTATCTGCGCGAGCTTGAGAACATGGCAGATGAGATCAGGAATGCATTATCACGAAGACAAGCTCTAAGAAACTGAGCCTTCACAAATAGCAACAATATTATAAGAGAGTTATATACATGACAATGAACCCTGTAATTGAACTGGAAAATGTATATTTTACGTATAACAGCACAGACGTATTGGAGAATGTGGATCTCGTTGTATGTGAAAAGGATTTTATCTCTATCGTGGGACCGAATGCAGGAGGGAAGACCACGATACTGAAATTGATTCTCGGTCTGATCAAGCCTACAAAGGGTGTGGTCAGGGTCTTCGGCAATTCTCCTGTCAAGGCCAGGCCGCGCATCGGATACATGCCTCAGCATACATCTCTGGATTCCATGTTTCCTGTAAGCGTGCTGGATGTTGTATTAATGGGCCGTCTTGGCACGGGTACACGTTTCGGTTTCTATCACCAGGCAGATAAAGAGGCTGCTGAAGATGCCCTTAAGAGAGTGGAACTGTATGACATAAGGCACCGGCCGTTCTCCGATCTGTCGGGGGGTCAGTCCCAGAGGGTGCTCATTGCCCGTGCTATCGTCTCCGGGCCGGAACTCCTTCTTCTCGATGAACCGACATCAAATGTGGATATTGCCGTTGAGACGCAGTTATATGATCTGCTCAATCAGCTCAACGATAACATGACCATTGTACTGGTAACTCATGACCTCGGTTTTGTATCAAGTTATGTTAAGAATGTTGCCTGTGTAAACCGGCGGGTAGTAACTCACCCCACCTGCAGTATCACAGGCGAGATGATAAACGAGATCTATGGCCGCGATGTAAATCTGATCAGGCATGATCACGTAACACATAAGGGAGACAGTGATGTATGAATTCCTTGCCGATATTCACGACCAGACATTTCTCCAGTATGCTCTGCTGACCGGAATACTCGCCAGCATTGCATGCGGGATTATCGGCAGTTACGTTGTAACACGGCGGATTACCTATATTGCAGGTGCAATCGCCCATAGTATCCTGGGAGGGATGGGCGCGGCCCGCTATGCCCAGGTTGTCTGCCAGTGGGACTGGCTTCATCCGCTTTTCGGTGCAGTGGCCGCTGCGCTTCTGTCCGCGCTGATTATCGGTATGGTAAGCATAAAGGCACATGAGCGGGAAGATACCGTTATCGGAGCGGTCTGGGCAATCGGCATGGCCATAGGGATACTTTTCATCTTCAAGACCCCGGGATACAACGAAGACCTGATGAGTTACCTTTTCGGAAATATTCTTATGGTTTCATCAGATGATCTGTGGTTTATCGCAGGGCTCGATGGATTGATCATAGCCATTGGCCTCGTCTTTTACAATAAATTTCTTGCAATATGTTTTGACGAGGAGTTTGCCCGGCTTCGAGGTATCAGCGT
>JAFGTK010000339.1 GCA_016934135.1 Deltaproteobacteria bacterium
CCATAGCAGATTCTACCGCAATCCCCAACTGTTTTTTACTGCTTATCCAAATTATTTCAACGAGTTATACTTTCCGGATGGACACTAAATAGAGAACTCCTGTCCATAATCTTGGTAATGACGAAAGAGCAGCTCTCAGAGACTACTGGGATCGCCTCTTCGCTTCCGCTCCTCACGGCGACAGCACTATAATTCATTTTGGATATAATAACCCGCCATGGTAGGTAGATCCAGTATCCTCAATAACAGGAGCGGCAACTATTCAAAATTTCATATTTTTGTATAACAAATTGCTATGTTACTCGATGAAACCGCAATGAAGTTGATTTGTTTCTTTACGAACCAATCAATTATGATGAAATCGCAAAAAGCCTGACAGAAAAGTCGTTGCGAGGAATAAAAAACGACTTAAATATATAATAATGTCTTTTAGTTATGTGTTTCGAGATTATTTCACTACGCTTGCATTGACCTTTTTAGAGACTTTTTACGAAATCATCTATTATAATTTTTTTAGCTTATTACCACCTGAAGACCTGGTTCAGTTGAAACATCCATATTGACATCTCCTGGTCCACTTCCAGCCCTGCATACGGATTGTAGACAATCTTGGTGAAATCTGTGGAATTGAGGTTTGTACTCTCGTTGAACCCAACATGTTTATCCGTATTAATGATATATGTTGCAGATATATCAATTTCAGTGGGGTGCTGAATCTGTTTCATGAGCCCGTGCATGCCGTGCGGTTTCGGCTTGGGGTGGTCTTCCACCACGATGTTTATGCCGACAGAGTATATCTCCAGGTCATTGAGAGACATTGCCCCGAATTGTTCATGCGGAACCGAGGTGGGCCTCGGCTCATATCCAAATCGCAAAGCGATCTTGTCGATGGGCCTGATCTCCAGCCCATAACTTAAATGCCACGTGTTTTCAAAACCCCAGGGGACAACCATTGCTTTCGGACCGCCCTGGTAGCCCATCAGCCTGGCAAACCGGAACAGCTGGATCTTCTGGTCAAAGTCTATCTTCAATTCAGGCCATGCCTCCCAGTCGGTCCAGTGCGCATCACAGGTAAAGGTAACCTTTTTTATGGGTCTAAGCTTTATCCCGAGCTGAAACCTGGCAGGCCAGGTCATGGAAACAGTCGCAGTTCCTTTCTGAAAGGGAACCGCCTCGTAGGGCAGATCAAACATCCCGGCAGTAATAACGGTCAGGGGTGACCTGCCGAGCCAGGCAACAGTTCTCTGAAATTCATTTCCATAGGTAAATTTATAATCACCCTCCATTGTGGTTTCAGATTCACTCTGATAGCATACGCCAAAGGCAAACCACGGCGTCGGTTCCCAGAGAAAGCCCAAGTTGTACGATGTGGTAAAATAATCCTCCACAAGGACTTCAAGAGAACCTGCCTTCTCATACGGGGTCATCCCGCCGTTGAACCAGGGTGGCGGAAGCGTCAGTTCTGAAAGAATCGGGATCTCGAGGCCCTCGGTAGCCTCACCCAGTGCACCGGTCAATGCCACCATGGTGTTGGGGGTCCTCATGTTTGTCCCGAAACTGAAAAGGGTCACCCCCAGACCCACCGAAGCACCGACAGACATGGTATCAGAAAGCTTATAGGAAACCGCCGGAGCGGCAAGGATCATGCGGAGAAAAAAAGCCTTCCTCCCCAGGTAGCTGAGTGGGTCCCCGCTGTGATTCTTGAGCCCTACGGCAAATGGTGCATACTGCCCGAACCCGAATGTCCAGTTTGAATCCTGACCGGGAGGCTGATAGGAAATGCCCATGGCTGCACCGGCAAGGTACGGGATTTCATAATCGATGATCGGTATAACCATGTACCCGCTCTGCTGTTTTCCCTCGACTCCGGCTATCGGGTCTATGCCCTCATTAAACCACCCGCCGAACGGTGCCCACAGCTCTCCTGTTTCAGGATCTATTGCCTGGGTAAAGCGCACTGTTCTCTCGGTCACGGCAAAGGCAAGCCCGTTGTCGAACCTGGTGCCGAGTCTGGAAAGACCTGCAGGGTTGTAGTGGACGGCCATTGCCCCGGACCCGCCAGGATATGCGGTTACGGCGTTTCCGAGAGACAACGGTCCAGCGCCTGTCGCGAGCTGTTCAATCAGGCCGGCATATACAACAGGATTGGATATAGGCAATACTGGCGAAATAATACAGATAAAAAGAAGAATGAATAGCGTCTTATTTTTCATACTTTTCGCCTCATAATATGAACTCGAAAGGCACTCTCACAGATAAAGTGAAATCCGGGTCATCTCTCGTCAATCCGATTCCGAGATTTATATAAAAGGATGTCTTACTCGACACTTTCCATCCTGTTCCGAAGAGCAAAGTCGCTGATGAACGACTGGGGCTTTCTGCTGTTGCACCAGCAAAGCTGTATTTAGAACCATATGCAAAGCTGTACTGGAACTGCTGGTTGAAAGAAACTCGGTATGATAAGGAATAGGCATATCCTATACCCACTGTTACGCTGTCTCCCGGCTCTACTTTTTCGAGAATACTCCCGCTGAATTGTTGATCCAAACCCGTAAGGGTCTGCCTATACGAATAGTTGATGCTTCCAAAAACGATGAGCGGATCTATGGATTTGCTGATATTCATCCCTGCCTGATATGAGAAAAGGCCGCTTCCTGTGGACAATTCGGTCTCCGTGTTGATCTTGTACGGACTGCGTCCTGTTGGCGTGACAACCGAGAAATTGAATATTGCCGCATAACTTCCCTTTTCACTCTTCATGGGCTGGAACTGAAGACTAAAGGAGATATCACCGATATCTGTCTCATCCATCTCATCCACTGTGTCCAACTTGTGATATCGATATACGAATGGTAGGTTAACATTCAATGATAAGTTATCAAAAACCCCGTATGTCGAGGAGAGAGTGTGTGTTATAGTATGATTATAGGTACGTTCAATTTCAAAGGCTTCCCTCACGCTGTCAGAAGCTGCGTAATCATAGGAAAATCGATAATCCAATTCAAGTGATCCTTTGGCTAAGAGGGTATAGCTCCTTCCTGCAGCCGAAAGCACTTCCTTCTCCTTTTCGGCTTTTTCCTCGTCTGTTATCTTAAGTATTTTCCTAGCCTTGGACTCTTCGGTGAGCTCCTTCACCTGTTTTTCCAACTCTTCGATCTTGTCGATTAATCTCTGATCTCTTGTGGAGTTTTCATCCTCTGATGCCAGCAGATTTGTAAAAGGAATTGTCATTATAATCAGTATCAGTATCCACCATCTCATGGAATTCTTTTCTCCTCTCATACAAACACAAGCTCACCCCATATTTTGTGTTCGAGACTAAATTCTTATCCATTATATTCATTAGATCAAATAGTTATCACTTATTTCTATAATACTTGTACTTACCTGTCGCCTCAAGGAGTTTCTGTTCTTCAAGGAAATTGGGAGGCAATCTGAGGGTATCCGAATTCTTTCTGGTCATGTCTAAGCTTATGTAACGAAGATCTTCCTTTGTAAGCTCCAACGCATCTGATACCATCGTTTCATCTTCCGGATATACGACAAATGCAATATTTTCATGCCAGATCTGATCGAATTCAGACAAGGTAAAGCTGATATTGCCCCGAGAAGGATCGGCAAAGAATATATGATCTTCATAGACGCCTTTGAAAACGACAAAATGGACATATTCAAAGACATCAATCGGGATAATGGCAGGCATACCGAGCTTGATCAAATCGTCTATCTCGGCTTTGTAGCCGACACCGTTATAGCCGAGAACCGTTACAAAGCGTTTCATATCGAGCAGAGAAAAAGCCCTGCGCTCTTCGATAAGTTGCTGATCACCATAGACGAGCAGCCCATTGATGACCTCATCTTCTCCCACCTCTTCTCCGAGATAAAATTGCAGGAGGGTTGCCAGGGCCGCAGAACCGCAGCTGTAGTCATACTGCTGTTTTACGAGGTTGGCCTCTTTAATCTCGGTTATCGGAGTGAGTGCATGGTTATATCGTATTATTGTGTTCATACCGCTCATATAGACCGAGGCCTCATTGCCCGGAATATCCTGGACCGGGTAAATTGTTCCAAATAAGGAGATGATTATGAGAAAAGATATAAAAATTTCCATGCTGCATTATCTCTTGTTGTGATCAAGAAATCAAGGCCCCGGGCTTATCAGCATATTGAGGTGATGCACCCGGATACCGTCAATCGCACATGGGCCGAAATCAGAACCACCGAAACTGACGCCCTCGACCCGCAGGCTTCCCTGCATCGGCATATTGATAAGCAGGGCTGTCTTTCCCGCTGCATTTGTCCCGACATCGCAGGTAACAGGATTGTCTCCTGTCATATCACCGAGTTGGAACTTCCCTGAGGATACCCATGCAGTTGGGTCCTCGGGGGAGCCGGCAAATGAACCGGCAAGTGTAATCCCGGAAAAGGTCAGCTCCTCGCTTGTATTGTAGGCATAGCGGATATTTTCAATGTCGAGTCGCATAGAGTCCTCAAGATCAATTCCCCCATGCGCTCCGATATACACCTGGTTATCTGTGATGGTCATCTCCTCTATGGACAGCCCGCCTATGTCCTGATCGCAGAAATCAATATTCCCGACACTGATAGTCCGCGGATACGTGTGATCAGTCAGAAAGAGCGCCACCACCGTCTTGCCGAAACCGTCAGTCCCCACGTCGATCGTGATGGGGTCGAGCCCGGGTGTCGAAAAGGAAAAGTACCCGCCCGCACCATCGTCCACGCTTACCTCATTGAACTTTATCAAATGGGCAGGGTCATGGTCGGTATCTCCAATCCAGATGGATTCATTTGTGTATCTCATTGCAGAGTCCCTGACCGACAGAGTAATACCGGAGCGGGCACTGACCAGCGAGAGCTGGTCGTCACCCAGTTCTTGCATCTGCGCACATGCGATCTGGGTGCATACAAGGCACATCACCATCAGGAATAATGAACTGGTAAAAATACGTGTATAAAAGAAAGACCTGCCTCTCATTGTATCTCCTGGTATCGCCGTGTATATCTTCTCTGGATATCGACCTTCCCTAGTGTAAAAGGTGGCAGGGTAGGGAGCCCTGCCACCTTGATGTTAACACAATATCAATAAAAAATTAGTGGGCTTCGATGGTAATCGTAGCGCTCGGTATTCCAACCTCGAGGCCGGAGAAGCCGAACAGACCGAGGCTCTTA
>JAFGTK010000070.1 GCA_016934135.1 Deltaproteobacteria bacterium
AACGTGGCCTGGAGGATATTCAGCTCATCTATGGATCTGGAGTCCACCATAGCTACCCCGACAAGTATATCATCCGATGATATCAGACGCTTATAAATCGATTCTCTCTTCGCAGGGCTTAATTTTTTTGAATCCTTCACCAGCCGTCTAACTTCATGGTGCGGGGGTAATATGACGGCAGCAGCGACTACCGGACCTGCAAGCGGTCCTCTGCCTGCTTCATCCACACCACATATCGGCCAGTGACCCTGAGAAAGGAGATCTTCCTCAACGGTCATGCTAATAGCGTATTTCTTTGAGCCGTGCTGCCTTTCCTCTTCTCTCTCTGAGGTAATAGAGCTTGGCCCTGCGGACCTTTGCATGGCTGACGATTTCGATCTTTTCTATGTTCGGTGCATGAAGCGGAAAGACCCTTTCCACGCCTACTGCATAGGACTGCTTCCTGACCGTTATGCTCTCACGGTTGTTTCCCCTGTGACGGGCAATGACCACGCCTTCAAAGATCTGAGATCTCTGTCTTGTGCCCTCGACGATCCTTAAGGACACCTTGATCTTATCCCCAATCCTTATCTCAGGCAGATCCGTCTTCATCTGCGCCTTTTCGAACTTATCCAGAACATTCATAAATTACCTCCCTACAATCCGGTCTATTGCTATGGATACGGCGGAACGAACAGACAGGTGGTTGAAATCTCCGGCCCCTTCAATTGGATCTATTACTCCGTCCAATGTCTTGATGAGGCGCGGCGCAATCCCCCAGCCTGTCCCGAACAGCACGCAGATATCAGTATCACGGGTAAGGCTGCGCACATCCGCCCATGACATGCTGTCATCTGTTTTTGCAGCTGAAGTTCCTATCATACGTGCTCCGGTCTGCCGTCTTATCTCTTCTATGTCTTTAACCAGTCGAATCACTTCGAACGCCCTTTTCCGTATCGGGTTATACTCACCCCCGAAACCCTCAAGCCAGTGGTCCATGATCTTCTGCGCAAAGTCCAACTGTGCCTGGTATGGGTGAACGATATAGAGCGTATCTATACCATATGTCAAGCATACTCTTGCACAATCATGCAAATCGAGGTTCGTTATCGCTGTTGCGATCTCTAAACCGTTTTTGTCAATGCACGGCCAGTGAAGAAGTCCTACATAAAGCACGTCTAATCCTCGTCCTTGTTGTTCCGGCATTCACAGCCGGATGTTTTCTTGCACAGCATATCCGGACGCATGGTTTTTGTCTTTTCTAACGCCTTGCTTTCCCGCCAGGCCCGGATCTCCTCGTGATTGCCCGACAGCAGCACCTCGGGCACGACAATGCCCCTGAACTCACGCGGACGGGTATAATGAGGATGTTCCAGCATGCCGTTATAATGCGAATCTCCTGTTTCCATGGTATCCTTGCCCAGAACACCTGGAATTAGGCGGGTCAATGCATCCGTGATCACCATTGCAGGGATTTCCCCTCCGGTCAGTACATAATCGCCGATAGACAGCTCCTCATGGACGAACAACTGGGTTACCCGCTCGTCTATGCCTTCATAATGGCCGCAGATGATCGTTACCACATCCATCCTGCTCAAACGGCTTGCATCTGCCTGCTGAAAATGTTTACCCCTCGGTGTCGTGATAATTACATGGCCGGTCTCAGCAAGGTCCTCAAGGGCAGCTGCTATGGGTTCGGGTTTGAGGATCATCCCGCCTCCTCCCCCGAAAGGTGCATCATCTACCACCCGGTGAGCTCCCAGGCCATATTCTCTCAAGTTTATCAGGTGAATCTCGATCTTGTTGGTTTCCCTGGCCCTGTGCAGAATGCTCTGTTCAAAAACGCCTGTGAACATCTCAGGGAAAAGTGTGATGATATTAATGAGCATGGGATCAGTCTTTTCTTCAGTCAAGCAGATCTTCAATCAATGATGTATCGATAACGATCTTTCGTCGTTCCATGGATATCTCTTTTACCACATCCTTTGTTGCAGGAATATAATACTGTTTGACGGAATCGACAACATAAACATCATTGCTGCCGGTGCGGAAGATCTTTATCAGATCTCCAAGTACTGAGCCTTTTGTGTCTACAACGCTCATGCCGATAAGATCGCACCAGTAATATTCATTGTCTTCAGTCTTTTCAAGCTGTTTACGGGCAATAAAAAGCGATTCTCCTTTTATACTCTCGGCCTGGTCAATGCTGGTGATCCCTTCAAGTTGAATAATATAGCTGCCCTTTCTCTGGGCACACCAAGTCATCTTTCTTGGTGATCCCTGTTTTCCGACAATCAGGTGTGTGTAGCGGGAAAATGCCTCAAAAGAATCCCCGTAAGGGGTGATCCACATTTTACCTTTCAGGCCGTTCGGCCCTTTTATTCTGGCGATCTCGATGAGATCGGTCTTCATCTATTCGATGATTTCCAGTACTGCCCTCTTTTTTATCTTTGTAGATGCTGCGGTGAGGAGCGTTCTCATTGCACGTGCTGTTCTTCCTTCTTTACCGATCACCTTACCAAGGTCGGATTTGGCCACTCTGAGTTCGATTACCGATGTCACTTCTCCCTCAACCTCTGAGACCTTAACCTCATCAGGATTATCAACCAGCGCCTTCGCAATATACTCGATTAATTCTCTCATCGTTAACCCTCACCACAGTTTATTTTGTATAGGATTCAGATAGAATAGCCTTTGTCTTTTATGAGTTTTCTTACGGCAGGCGATAATTGACCCCCCTTTTCTGTCCATTCCTTGATCCTGTCCATATCCAGGGTGATGCTTTCCGGTCTGCTTTTCGGATCGAAGTGACCAACGATTTCGATAAATTTTCCATCACGCTTGCTTTTTGAATCTGCAACAACAACCCGGTAGAACGGGCTCTTTTTTGCGCCTCCGCGAGTCAGTCTGATACTTACTGCCATTCGATTTTCTTCCCCCTTAGTAGCATATTAAGTAGTCCTCACTTATATTACATGTTTTGAGGTTGTCAAGACAATTATCCCGATTCAAGACGTCTGGAATACAGGAGAATACACCATTTCTGGGTAATCAGCTCTTCCATGCCTTTTATGCTGCCGGAACAGGCAAGCATGCAGCCTACCTCTGTTTAGCGGCTTTCAGCAGGGCCTCCGAGAACTCGACTCCAAGTTCCGCTGCAATGTTTGAATCAACATAAATGATGAGGTCTTCCTGTTTCAGGATGGGAAGGTCCTCCGGTTTTACCCCTTCCTTGAGGATCTTTACTGCCTGCTGGCCGGAGAGTTCTCCTATGTACTTGAAATCAGGTCCTGCATACAGCAGTGCGCCTTTTTCATCATAGTTTGCAAAGGCAAAGACCGGCAACTTGTGCTCGGCAGCTATGGCAAAAAGATCTTTACCATATTGCTGGTCTTTAAATCCGTAATATGCATCGAGCGGTATGGCAAATGAATCCACCCCTGCTTCAATGAGTTCTTTTGCCGGAGGGATAATGGGATCGGACCGTTCAACCTGCTTGGAAAGCACAGTAATACCTAGTTGTGCGGATTTTCTCTTTGTTTCTTCTGCAAAGGCAATTGCATTGTCATCATCGCTGTGAATAAGACCTATAACCTTGGTATCCGGTTTTGCCATCTGTGCAAGCACCATGAAATTCAATGGATCCTGATACAGCGTGGCCCCTGTAAATCCGGGCCCGCTCTGTGTAACTGACGGGCAGCCGATGAGCGGCGGGTTTGCCACACAGGTAAAGACAAGGGGTATGCCTGCAGAGATAATCTTGTTCATGGAATATTTTGTTGCAGGAGTGCTGATGGTAAGAACGAGGTCAGGCTTTGCATCAACAATCTTTGACGATGTGGTTTTTATCTTCAGAAGAATCCCGACCTTTTTCCAGAGGCTTGCATCTGCTTCAGCATCGATGACATGCCTGGTAATGGTCAGATCCTTGCCCTCGGCAATTCCGTTTTTGGCAAGTTCACTCAAAAAGCCGTTGTATGCATCATCGAAAGCGCCGATATTGGATACCTGCAGCACCTCTATATGGTAGGCAAAGCACGGCTGAATAATCCCTAAGACGAAAACGAATGTAATGATGATCTTTTTCATGGAAGCACCCCTTTCTCAATTGATATGTCATAGAACATAGAAGCATATCGGTATGTTAAAAAGGCGACTTTACATTAATATGTGCATACCTGCCCAATGCATCATAAACATTGCAGGCTGATCCGGTATGAATCTCTGTTGCCCGAAAATCATGGGAATGCGATCTTTAATCAAGTCATGAAGAAGAGAAAGCATGCCGAGATCATCAGACTCAGGATACCGATTATCCGCAGAACAATGATATGGTCAGACTCTTTTATCCATTCCGACAAGGGCCTGAACCACGAACTGTTCTCTTTGCAGGCGTCCTGTGCATCGCACTGCAGCCTGCCGGTAAAAAAGAGAAATTCAAAACCTATAAGAAGAAAACTCAGGCCAAGTGCTATACGAATCATTGTATCACCTCAAGAAAGAAAGCAGGATTCATAGACAGATAACCACTTTGTTGAGCATAGACATGAATTATACATGTTCTTTCATATATATTCAATAGAATACTGATTGATCATCAAAAAGCATTTAAAAAATCAACTTATCACTTTTAATATCCGATCAGAGAATTATTATAGAAGATCAGGCTAAGAATTATGAGTGTTTGCTCCAGGTTGAAAGTAATATTTGCACACGGGAAGACTCATCAGATATGAACTGCAGACTTGTCTCGGGTATCATAGATTCGATACGAAAAAGCATGATGGTAAGTCTGCTTCTTACCCTGATTGCCGTTGTTTCTATTGTAAGCGTCGTATCAACCATTTATTTCAACAAGAGCTATTCCGAAAACCTGAACGATTATCTTGAAAATACCGTAACCAATTCATTGAAATTTGCTCAGATTGGATATTCCACCACGCTATGGAACATTGATCTGAGAAGTATAAACAAACTCAATGAGGCTGTTCTGCACAATCAGATGCTGGTTGCCGTGAATATTATCAGTGACGGGGTTTTCCTGTGCGGACTGAAAAAGCATACAGTGGAAGGAAAACAGGAATACCTTAACCTGCTCTCGCCGTATGAGATCGATTCTGCAGATCCGTACACCATGAAGGTAAGAGGGGATATTTATTACAACGACGAAATGATCGGTGCCGTAGAGATCTTCTATACGAAAGAACTGGTCCTGAATGCAATCAGCCAGGGCTCCCGCCGGATAATAGCGACATTTATCATCATTGCCCTCCTGATTATCGTCACGGTCTTTTTCAGTCTCAACAAAAAAGCTATACGTCCTATCCTGAACCTTGCACATGTTTCCCAGGAGATTGCTAAAAGCAGCAATTATTCCATAAGAGTGGAGAAGAGCAGTAAAGAAGAGATAGGGGTTTTATATGACGGGTTCAACAATATGCTCGATCAGATCCAGAAAAGGGAATTGGAAAGGAAAAAGGCAGAGAAAGAGCTTGAATACGCAAAAAATCTTCTTAACAACGTGGTAAACTCGATGCCGTCGATCCTGATCTCTACGGATGCACAAGGCAATATCACCCACTGGAACAATTCGGCCATATATCATACCGGCATAACATATACCGATGCCATCGGGAAACCATTGTGGAAGACAGCACCCATGTTTCAACGGTATAAAGTTGATTATGATACGGTTATCAAGACGCAGATGCCAACGGAATACTACCGGGAAACTTTTGATCATTCCGAGAGCAGATATTACAATGTCACCCTGTTTCCCCTGGTTGCAGACGGGCCCCAGGGAGTAGTTATCCGGATGGATGATGTTACCGAGCTCGAGGAAAAAGACAATGAGCTCAGGCAGGCCCAGAAAATGGAATCCATCGGTATGCTTGCAGGCGGCATTGCCCATGATTTCAATAATGTCCTGGTCGGGATTGTCGGGTCTATCTCCATCTTGCAGCACAAGCTTAAGTCCAGTGATTTTCTGAAAAACGAGGACATGGACAAGTTCATCAAAGTGATGCACAATGCATCTCTTCGAGCTACAGACATGGTTCAGCAGCTGCTTACCCTGTCAAAAAAACAGGAACTTTCACTTACCCAGGTTGACCTGAATGAAACAATTGTCAATGTATTAAAGATCTGCCAGAACACCTTTGAAAAGAACATTGAATTGAAGACCTCTCTGCCGCAGGAAAGGGCTCTGGTTCTTGCAGACGAGACCCAGATAGAACAGGTGATCCTGAACCTGTGCATCAATGCATATCATGCCATGAGCATCATGCGCAACGATTCTGAAGATGCTTCCGGCTCATTGTATATCTCTCTGGATGAGATGAAGCCGGACAACCAGTTTTATCAGACCCATCCAGGGGCTGCAGATAAGATTTACTGGAAGATATCCATCCGGGATACCGGGGTCGGTATGAGCAAGGAAATTCTGAACAAGATATTCGATCCTTTCTTTACAACCAAGCAGAAGGACAAAGGAACAGGACTCGGACTCACAGTGGTCTATAATATCGTCCAGCAGCACAACGGCTTTATAGATGTCAGTTCCGAATGCAATGCAGGCACAACATTTGACATCTACCTTCCCAAACCCCTCAGCATGGATTTTGCCGAAAAGATTCACAAAGACGACATAGTCCATAAGGGCGAAGGTCTGATCCTGGTGGTGGACGATGAAGAGATGGTGCGCTATCTGGCCAGGGTAATACTGGAAGAATGTGGTTATGAAGTGATATTCGCCGAAGACGGTGAGCAGGCGATACAGCTGTTCAGGAAGCATCATAAAGATATAAAGGCTGTTCTGCTTGACATGGTCATGCCCAAAAAGGTCGGCAAAGAAACATATATTGAAATGAAGGCAATAGATAAAGATGTAAAGGTCCTTCTTTCTTCGGGATTCAAGAAGGACGAACGGGTCGAGGCAGTGCTGAAACTTGGTGTGAACGGTTTTATCCAGAAACCGTACACGATTTCCAACCTCTCCGATGCCCTGCATTCTATCCTCAGTTGATATACCATGCCCTGTATCCTGGAGCCAATTGCAAAAGTCCGCATTTGTCATTGCCGTGAAGGCGAAAAACCAGTAATTTCAATAGCTACTGGACCCCCGCCTCCGCGGGGGTGACGTGTTACAGGAGTTTTGCAATTACCTCCCTGGAAAAAGATTAAGGTATAAGGTAGGGAAACTGGACTGACTCTTGAAAAAGAAAAACCCGTGTCATCGGACACGGGTCGGAGAGTCTTTTTATCGCTATTCTTTTGTTTTATTCAACAGCCTTTGCAATCTGAAGGATTTCCATGGGCAGCATCATATCCATCTCTTTCATACGCTTTGTATCGACCATTATCTTCAGTTCCTCCTGCTTTAGAATGGGCAGGCTGTCTGGTTTGGCACCATCTTTGAGGATCTTTACGGCATGGCTGCCGGATAACGAACCGATCACACCGAAATCCGCACCAACATAGAGGATGGC
>JAFGTK010000071.1 GCA_016934135.1 Deltaproteobacteria bacterium
CCCGGTCTCAGCTAAATAGCTGATCCGCACCTGCCCCTGCACTGCGGATCAGCTATCTTTTTGATCACCGCAACAACCAGCATACCTCGGTTATCACGGCTTACCTATGAATTGGAGTAATGGAGTGTTGGAGTGTTGGTAAAAACGAAAACTCCAAGGTTTCCCATGTCCTGGGTTGAAACTGCTACCTGTGTCCTGACCTGTTCAACTTAAAACCTGAAACTTAAAACTTAACACAATATATCGATCGAACCTTACACCTGTTTTTATCCTTTTCGAATTTCGCAATCTTCAAACCCTACATCCTATACCTTACTCCTCATCCCGGATAATCAGGGTTATACTGACTTATGATCACCTGACTGGTTCTGTCCATGAGTTCAGGCAGCTGGTCTGTGGTATAGCCTTTTGTCTCAATGGGCTCTCCTACGGCCACTTCAATGGTTCCCGGAGTGAATATCAAGCTCTTCTTCGGTAAAATCCTTCTTGATCCGTTCACCGTGACAGGGAGGATGGGTAGCCCTTTATCCATGGCCATGACAAACCCGCCTTTCTTGAAAGGCTGTATCTTTCCGTCCATGGACCGGGTCCCCTCGGCAAAGAACATGACACTGGCGCCCTCAGGGAGACGGTCCATCCCTTTGTGTATGCTGACGATTGCGCTTGCCGGATTTGAACGGTCAATAAAGATGTTCCTCGAGGCATAAAGGGCATATCCGAACAGCGGCACGGATTTCAGTTCCTGTTTTATGATCCATCTGAACTGAATACCCAGACTCGTTACAAGTGCAAGGATATCGTAATCCGATTGATGGTTGGAGATGATGATGTATGACCGGCCATGCTCTATCCTGTCCCTGCTTTGTATCTTTACTCTCACCCTGGTTGCCAGCAGCATGAAGTGAGCCCAGAGTCTCGAAACGCTGAAGGCAAGATTGCCTGTCGAACTTAAAAGCGCAGAGACAGTTATGGGAAGAAACAACACGACAGTGGCCAGACCGGCACATACGCTGATCCAGAAAACCTTGGCCGTATTTTTGATTTTTAAGGCTGCATCCTTCATAAGATCAACCATAACAGCTTACAATGGTGCCAGCAGATAAATTATGTCATAAGAATAACCCCTTAGACTACATGGACGCAAGAAGATATTTGCACAACCAGAGCGCGGACTATAATTCTGCTTGACACCGCACATGGATGAATGGTGTCTATACTATTCATAACATTTGGAATCTGAGCAAACATGAACTCACTACATACCCATGACCGCATGAAAGGTTTCTTTTCACCCCGCCATATTGCCGTAATCGGGGCTTCGGAAAACAACCTCTGGTTCGGCAACATGCTTGACAATGCCCGGCGCTCGAACTTTGACGGCACAATCTATCCGGTCAACCCAAAGGCTGATGAAGTATGGGGTGTCAAGGCTTACCGGAAGATCTCAGATCTTCCCGCAGGCATCATAGACCTTGCCGTTATCATACTCAAAAGCCAGCTCGTGCTGGATGCCGTCAAGGAACTCTCTTCAGCAGGGATAAAGAATATTATCCTCTTATCGTCGGGTTATGCGGAAATCGGCGGCGAAGGTATAACCAGGCAGATGCAGCTCCAAAGGTACTGCCGGGACAACGGCATTCTGCTTATGGGACCCAACTGCCTTGGTTTTATGAACATGGCGGAGAACGTGAGCGTGTTCACCGGCGGAGCAGTCGAAGGCAATCTCCTGGCCGGAACTATCGCTGTGGTAGGACAGAGCGGCGCCACCTCGGAGATAGTGGTGAGCAGCCTTCTTGATAATTTCTACGGCATTTCTCTGTATGCCACCACCGGCAACGAGGCAGTGCTCACTGTAGAAGATTACATGGAATACCTTGTCCATGACGACAGGACCAGGGTGATAGCCGGGTTCATTGAGGGCTTCAGAAATATTCCCAAGCTGAAAGAGGTGGCATACGAGGCTGCCAGAAGGCGTATCCCCATCATCGTAATCAAGGTGGGCAGGTCTGAAAAGGCGCAAAAGGCAGCCAGTTCCCACACCGGCGCCCTTGCAGGCAATGACGGAGTTCTGGACGGCTTTTTCAGACAGCACGGCATTATACGAGTGGATTCCATAGAAGACATGGTGGCCACGGCCGGTATATTCTCCCGCCTTGCCCTGCCCGGCGGAAAAGGCCTCGGCATATGCACCCTGTCGGGGGGATTGTGCGGTCTGTATGCGGACCTGTGTGAACTCTACGGGATATCACTGCCGTCTCTTACCGAAGCGACCATAAAAAAGCTCACTGAAGCGCTTCCCGATTTCGCCCAGCCCGACAACCCGCTAGACGTAACCGGCTCGGGCTTCCAGACCGGCATGGACAGGATCAACAATATCCTTTTGGATGATGAGAATATCGACCTACTGGTAACGCTCACCCTCTCCCCTAAAAACAGCGAGGACAAGCTGGCTCACGCGGTCAATGACTGGCTTGCATCACTCAAACGCGCCTCTTCAAAGCCGATAGCCCTCATCCCGTTCAAAGAGATGACGGACTACGCACGCAGCTACTTCAATGAAAACGGTCTGTATTATATCGAACAGCCCCAGACAGGGCTGAAGGCCGTCTCTCATTTCATGAAGTATGCCGAATTCATACGGAATTTCGAACAGAACCATGATGATACGGAATAATCATCACCCCAGTTGATGCGGCATCTTGAATAAACATGGGATTGGCTATACAATCTCGCCATGATCTTTCGAAAAACATCCCTGCTTGTTCTGATGCTCACCCTGATCTCCAGTTCGTCATGGGCATGGGAAGGAAAATGTGTTGCTGTAATAAGCGGCGATATCATCAAGGTCATGCATAATGGCGAAGCCGAGTATATCAGGTTATACGGCATAGACTGTCCGGACAAGGGTCAGGCATACTGGGTGGATGCAAAGAGGTTCACCGCCAATATGGTGTCCGGGAAGAATATCGATGTCCTGCCTGTAGACAAAGACAACTACGGCAACACTGTTGCCTGGATACATGCAGGAGGCAGAAACCTGAATCATTACCTCGCAGGAACAGGCCTTGCCTGGCACGATATATTGACTGCCCCGGACAATCCTGAACTGAAGAAGCTGCAGGCCGAGGCACGGGAGGCAAAGAGAGGATTGTGGCAGCATCCGAAACCTGTAGCGCCGTGGGTGTATCGAAAGACGAAGAAGTGAATAAGAGTATATTCACTAAATTTAAAAACGAAGATTAGAAACATCCCATATTTTATTCAAATGTCGAAAAAATAGAACCGTCTCAGATGTCCGACTTCTGCTGATTAGCCGGAAGGATGGCTTTCTCCATCGTTGTTTCTGCGGTGATCCAGAATTAGCCTTACCGCCCTTAAGAACAGGGCCACAGCCAGCCAAGAGCAGATAATGACAAAGGGTATAGCCAGCCATTGAGGCCAGAGAACGAAGAGGGCCGCAAGAGCGAGAAGAATCGCTCCGGCGCCTAACATGAGCTTCGCTTCGGCAGGCTCAAGGGTACGTCGATGGCTTATGGCTGCACCCAACACATTCCCCACCCTCATGGCCCCGACCCCTGCACGGCTTATGCTCCCCTTGGACCTGCCAGGCAAGTGATGTCTCGGCCTGGTCCGTCTATTGACCGGGAGGGCTGCCCTGCGCCTGCCCAGTACAATCTCTGTCGACCTGGACAGGTCTTCCAGGTACATTTCCTCCATTGCACGGGAGAATGACTGATCTTCAACCGCTACATCGAGTTCGTAATTGCCGAGCCAGCTGGAGATATTAAGATTGGTAGACCCGATTCTGGCCCACTTTCCATCCACTACTGCGGTTTTTGCATGCAGCATCTGTCCGTTCCATTCAAAGATCCTCACCCCTGCTTCAAGCAGCGGCTGGTACCCTGCCCTTGAGATTGAGCTTAAGAACGGGATGTCGGTGGTGCCCGGAACCAGGAGCCTGACATCCACCCCGTCCTGTGCGGCGGCGGCAAGGGCCTGCACATATGGCGACATGCCAATGAAATAGGCATCTGTCAGCCAGAGCGTCTCTCTGGCGACAGAGGAGATGAGCTGGTCCAGCCGGAACAGGCCCGTGGTGTATGGTGCGCTCGCCACGACCCGGAGGGACACATCGCCTGTAGGATGAATGGCGCTTCTGTCCGAAACCTCATCGTGAGGCAATGCAGGGCCCATGGTTGACCAGATATCAGCAAAGGCGTGCTCTATGTCTGAAACAGCAGGCCCGGTTATCATGATGCCCGTGTCGCGCCACGGATCAATGGAACGCTCAGGGTACCCGACCCACATCTGTCCCACGCACAACCCGGTGACAAATCCAACAGTGCCGTCAATTGCGATCATCTTGCGATGGTCCCGGTTTACCCACCCGAACGGCCTGTCCAGCCGGGGCGGGTTGAAGCAGCGGACCTCGACCCCGGCATCCTTCAGGCGCTTCCAGTAGCGCCTCGATGCAGTGCCCAGGGTTCCCAGCCAGTCATAGATAACCCTCACCTTCACCCCTTCTTCGGCCCTGGCTATCATGACATCCGCAAACTGACTCCCGATACCGTCGTCATAGATCATATAGTTCTCAAAGTGGATACTCTTCATGGCAGATCGCATTGCATCGAGCCAGGCTGGGTAGTTTTCGTCCGCATCTTTCAGCAGCCGTACGCTGTTCCCCTCAACATGCGGTGCCCCGGCTGCCCGGGAGAAACTCTGCTCCGCCATGAGACGTACTGACGGATCCGTCTGCGGAAACAATCGCTGATTCTGTGATTTTTTCATGCCCGCCATCACTTTATCAGGGTTGATGCAAGTTAGTCCATGATTTTAATAGCTTGGTAATAAACATAGAGCCTTACTCCTTAACTTTGGCTCGAACAATGGGCAACCAGGGGGGACGTAAGCGATATTCAGACATTTCATCTATTCGTTTTTATAATGGAAATAATTGGAGTGATGGAGGATTGGCCAAAAAAAGAAACCTCGGACCCTGATCTCTCGCCGCTGATTTGTCCCTTTTCTCAAGATTTCCGGCACATGGCCGATCACAATGATATAGCCAGAGAGGAGGAACAAGTAATGAGAAAAATGACCTCATTCTATCAAAAGCACGGCCACCCAATCACCCTCTCCATGGATCTTACCCCGGATTTCAGATCAGGGAGCCATGCATTCCGTTATAATTCATGCCATGCATCTCATGCTGTCAAACCGGCAGGAATTCACGACCTCATGTGTGCCATTGTAGCTTTTGTGCTTGGCGTGCTTACCCTCGGTCTCTTTCTCAGCGGATTTCATGATGGGGTTCTCTTCTGGCTGAGCATATTCTTTCCTGTCAGCACAATTACCGCCCTGCTGAAAAGATAGGCACCTTCAAACAGCCCGGCAATTCTTACCATGAGCTGAAAATCAATCCCGCTTCATCTTCAGACGAATTCGTTCATTTAAGATTTTTTCATATTACCTGCCTGAATAGCCAATAATTTTAATATAAAACATGGCACGGAGAAACTGGATTTACATACAAAAAACAGGAAACCGTACAGGCATCCCGAGATTATGATATTTGATATGAATACTTACATCTGCCCCGAAAGGTTCAGTGCTTGATCGATGGCATGAACCCCAAGGAAAGTCCTTGTCCCTTTTACCGGAGATCGCAGCTTCTCAAAAGCATATTATGGTATAAATCGTTTAGAAAGGCCCGCATTGTCACAATGTCACGAGCGGACAGCTGA
>JAFGTK010000340.1 GCA_016934135.1 Deltaproteobacteria bacterium
GAATCATGGTCCGCAGATATGGTTGGTCCCTGTGTAAAGAAAGGCAGAGCCTTAAGGCCGCGCCCCTGTGCATATCTTATCTTGTACCGGCTTTTTTCCTGTAGATGAAAACAGCGCCGAGGATCAGCATGAAACCGAGTGCCGCTGCAGCGGCAATTTTTTACGCTTCTATGCCGGGTTTTTACGTTGCGGCCGCAACAGTCTTTCTGCCGTAAAATATGACAACATCCGCTGTATTGTAATAAAAGACTGGAAATCATATATTTCTTCAGTATATTGGCAGATATGAACATTGTCAGGATAAACAGCTGGAACGAACTGCAGGAAGAACTCTTTGAAGATGCATGGAACGCAGAGATCGGGCGCTTCCGTTCCCGTTATGCCTTCCGCGGGCTCTCGGATGCCAGCTACAGGCTCGAAACCACGCTCATGCGCCTGGGAGGAAACTATGCCGAGCTCGAACATCATCTCCTGCGCAATTTCAGCAAGTATGCCCACCGCAATGTGGTTCAGACCGATTCGGTGTGGCACTGGCTATCGGTGGCTCAGCACTACGGCCTGCCCACCCGGCTCATGGACTGGACCTATTCCCCCTTTGTCGCCATGCATTTCGCCACTGCCAACATCGAGCGTTACGACTGCGACGGTGTTATATGGGCGATAAACTATCTCAAGGTACACAAGCTTCTGCCTGATCATCTGCGTAATGTGCTGGACGAGGAAGGTGCCAATGTTTTTACAGTCAAGATGCTCTCAGAGAACATGGAGTCGCTGCATGAACTGGATACATTGAACCAGAGCGATTTTGTCATCTTTTTCGAACCCCCCTCCATCGATGACCGGATCATCAACCAGTTTGCCTTTTTCTCTGTCATCTCCAACCCTAACCTTGTGCTGGACACCTGGCTGCCCGGTCATCCGGATGTATGGCGGAAGATCATAATCCCCAAAGAACTCAAATGGGAGATCAGGGACAAACTCGATCAGGCAAATATCACGGAGCGGGTGCTGTTTCCGGGCCTGGACGGCCTGAGCCACTGGCTCAAACGCCACTACAGCCCCAGAACATGATAAAAGGTATAAACCCGTATCTTGCGGTTGGAGATGATCCTGCAGTGGATAACTCCCGGCGGCATTGTTCTGCAAAGATGTAGGCATAAGTGTTTATTCTGATCGGAGATATTGCAACAGGATGTTGAATCCCATATATTATAAGACTGCTGACTTGTATGATCATCCACATCAGGGAACTTATCAGGGATATTCGTACCTGCACTGAAAGATGCAGGAAAATGTAAAGGGAGGAGAATTTTATGAGGTATAGACTGGTTGAATCGGCCACGTTACTGATTGTTGCCTTTGTCTTTTCATTGACGGGATGTGCGGAACTCAAGCAATTACGCGTCGAAAACGCTGATCAGAAGGTGATGATAGAACAGCTGAACAAGGATTATCAGATCTGTCAGAATACCCTGAAAGAAACCCGTGAAGAGTTGAACATGTCACAAGGACAGTTGAGCCGGACACAGGGTGAGCTCGATACCATGTTGATCGAACTGAAAAAAAAGGAAGTCAAGGTAATACAGCAGAGCGAGGCCTTCACCAGGATGCAGCAGGCCATGAAGGCAGAGCTTGAAACCAAACAGGTCGCACTTTCGGAACTGGAAGGCAAGCTTACCCTGACCATGGTGGAATCTATTCTGTTTGATTCCGGAATGGCTCAAGTGAAGGTGGAGGGGGTTGAAGCGCTCGGTAAGGTTGCAGATGTGCTGGGGAATATAAAGGACCAGGAAATCATTGTAGCCGGGCATACCGATAACGTGCAGATCGGCGTGAGGCTGGCCAGGACCTATCCGAGCAACTGGGAGCTCTCCGCCGCACGCGCCATATCCGTGGTGAAGATCCTGATAGCCAAAGGCGTTGATCCGGAATATCTGTCTGCATGCGGTTATGGGGAATACCGGCCTGTTGGGGACAACGACACGCCCGAGGGCCGTGCACAGAACCGGCGCATGGAGATCATCCTCATGCCCAAGCTGAAGTGAAGAGTGCAACAGGGACATTCAGCCATATAAAACCGCCCGGTGTAAGTTTCATGAGGTCGGTTATGATACAGTATCAGTGGCCGGTTCCTTCGGGAACCGGCTTTTCCAGTCAGGTCTTTTGCACCCCGTGGTAAACCACATTTTATCCCATATTTTTGCACTTGAATAAGTTAATAGTGTATAATCTCCACATATGGCCTTATTATGTGGGAGCGGCTTCAGCCGCGATATTGATTTTTCCGGTTTTCTTGTAATCGCGGATGAAGCCGCTCCCACAGAGTTGTTCCATCTCTAATGCAAAATTCGGGTTTATAGCAATAGTCATGATTTTTATATAAGCAGCGGCTTATATCAGGACCCTGACATCATGGCTTCGATATCGGATTGCACCTCACCTGTTGGTTTCAGGTTAAACCTTTCCACAAGCACTTTTGTCACATTCGGGGAGAGAAACCCCGGCAGTGTCGGACCCAGACGTATGCCTTTAACGCCCAGGAAGAGAAGGGCCAGAAGTACGGCAACCGCCTTCTGCTCGTACCACGCAATATCATATGAAATGGGCAGGTCGTTAATGTCGTCGAAACCGAAGACTTCCTTGAGTTTCAGGGCAATCACTGCCAGCGAATACGAATCATTGCACTGTCCGGCATCGAGCACCCGGGGAATTCCGCCGATATCACCCAGATCCAGCTTGTTGTAGCGGTATTTTGCACATCCTGCTGTCAGTATGACTGTATCTGCCGGAAGCGACTTTGCAACCTCTGTAAAATAGCTGCGGGATTTATGCCTGCCATCACATCCCGCCATTACAATAAATCGTTTAATCGCACCTGATCTGACGGCATCCACAACTTTGTCGGCAATGGTAAGAACCTGGTTGTGGGCAAAACCTCCGGTGATTTCACCCTGTTCGAGCTCAATGGGAGGGCGACATTTTCGGGCCAGTTCGATTATCCCGGAGAAATCCTTGCTTCCGGCTTCAGTCCTGTCTGCGATATGTTTTATGCCCGGGTATCCTGCCATGCCTGTTGTGAAGATCCTGTCCCTGTAGGAATCCTTTATCGGGATGATGCAGTTCGTTGTCATGAGGATGGGGCCGTTGAATGATTCGAACTCTTCTCCCTGTTTCCACCATGAGCCTCCGTAATTGCCAGCGAGATGGTAATATTTCTTGAACAGGGGGTAGTAGTGAGCAGGAAGCATTTCTCCATGGGTATATACATCGATCCCTTTACCCGCTGTCTGCTCGAGAAGTTCTTCCATGTCCTTGAGATCATGCCCCGAGATCAATATGCCGGGGTTGCTCCTCACCCCGATACTGACTTTTGTGATCTCAGGGCTGCCGTATGCATTCGTATTTGCCTTATCGAGCAGTTCCATGGTTTTCACCGCTATCCCGCCGGCCTTCACCACCAGATCAACCATCTCCTCTGCACTCAGGTCTTTCAGTGTTGATGCAAGGGCTTCCATCATGAAGTCATAGATCTCGGGATAGGCATGCCCCAGAATGGCCGCATGGTCTGCATAGGCTGCTATCCCCTTGATGCCGTAGATCAGGAGTTCACGAAGCGACCTCACATCTTCGTTATCTGCGGCGAGCACGCCGACGGTCTTCGCCTTTGCGGCAAATTCATCCGGGTCGTTGCTGTACCAGGCGGCAGCCTCCGGGATATC
>JAFGTK010000341.1 GCA_016934135.1 Deltaproteobacteria bacterium
CCCACAAAGGCACTGTCAGGACCGCGAAAGATAGATCCCCGCAGGTGTATTTCCTATTTGTCGTATTTTGGCCCTGACATTACCCCCATGGAACTCCGTGAGCCCATGGGCATGTATATCTACGGGTGCGACCGCTGTCAGAATGTGTGCCCGAGAAATGCCCCATGGCTGGCCCAGGAACTGAACATGAACACTAAGGTGATCCTCATGGCAGGAGATTTCGATCTTTCGAAGCTGCTGCACATGGACAGGGAATATTTTGAAGCTAAAATCTGGCCGCACATGTTCTATGCGGGCGCCGAAGGGATCTGGCGCTGGAAGATGAATGTAGCCAGGGTCATGGGAAACAGCCTCGATAAACAATACATACCCGATCTCAAAAGAGCACTCCGGGAAAATACCGACGAACGGGTACAGGGCATGGCAGCCTGGGCGCTCGGCCGTATCGGCGGAGCGGATGCCCGCTCAGCATTACAGGAATTTGAGAAACAAAGCAAAGGCCTGCTCAGCAATGAGATTCATCTTGCCCTTCAGCAATGCTCTGTCTGAGACGATGTGTCTCCAATAATGAGAAGGTGAAACGAAAACACCAGCACTGATAATGAGAGATGTATATAATTCTATGAAAAGGAATGCATGAAAACCCCTGCCACAGGAAGAATCGCTGGTAAGAATATAATGAAAGAGGATGAAAAAAGGTATATTCCTTTTGATAGCATGATGACAAGGTATAGAATATAAGACACCCTTGTTGGAGACAGACAAATGAAATCCACACAGAAGAATCTGCGCTATGATCAGGGATGATATGAAAGAACGCTTCGAAGGAAAACCCGGACAGGCGCAAAGTACCCTTTTCAAGGCCTGGGAACAGAAGATTGAACAGTCGGGATCCAAAGAGATAGGTGCGGCAGAGCTGGCTGCGTTTCAGGCCGTATTTACCGGAATGATCGAGATCTTGCATAATAGGGCTGGTGCAGGGAAGGCAGAATCTGTTCATCAGCTCATGGAGGACCTTTCCGTCAGCGCTCTTGCCGTTGATCAGGCCGCAGTATGCCGGCAAAGCGGCATGTCTTTAGTCAGGTTCGTGTATCTATTCAAAGCCATGGTAAACGTTTGTGAAGAATACATTATGGACCACGACAGCAGCATCGAGGAAAAGATCCTGTATCTCACGGCCCTGCACAGGGTGGCGGACAGGCTGGAGTACGCAGTGATCGAGGACTGGCACTTGTCAGATGGTGACAGAACCCATGATCAGCATGGTACGGAAAAGATGCGCAGCGCCATATTCCAGTCGGTAGGCGAGGGGATTCTGCTTGTGGATGAAGATATGGAGGTTGTGAAGGCTAACCATCAGGCCAGCGAGATATATGGACTGTCCAGGGAAAATCTGATCGGTGCGGATATCCAGAGCCTCACTGACCGGCCCGGAGCAGAAAAACTCAAGGCCTTTTTTAATGAGTTGATCGAGGGTCAGAGATTGAGTGCCGAGATCGCAGGAATATATGTTGACGGACGGATGTTCCCCACACGGACAACTGTTACCCGAATAGATCTTGACGGCAGGCGATTATGGACCATAGTGGTGCTGGACACCACTGAAGAAAAGGCCCTTGAAAACCGGCTGCGCCATGAAAAAATACAGACCGAAGAGATGAACCTGACACTGAAGAACGTCCTCAAGAGTATCGAGAGCGACCGCAGAGATTTTGAGAAGTCCATATCAGTCAAAATCAAGACCTCTATCCTCCCCGGTCTTGAGAAGATACGCAGAGAATCTGATGCAGGTGTACGAAACAGTTATCTCGGCCTCCTTGCCGATCAGCTTGTTGCATTGACCTCGGGGTTTGATGCCGGGATTGATGCAGAGATGCTGAAGCTCACCAGGACCGAGATAGAGGTCTGCCGCCTTATTCAAAACGGCTTGTCAGGAAAGGAAATCAGCGAAGCCATGAACCTGGCGTTTGAGACGATTCAGACGCACCGGAAGAATATCAGGAAAAAGCTGAAATTGAGCGGGAAAAAGATCAACCTCAATGCATACCTGACGAACCGGATATGCGAGGCGGATAATAAAGAGAACAATGCATGATGAAAAAAAGAACCATATCTCTGGAGCAACCAATGTGGAATGAAGAATATGATATCGTGATCATCGGCTCGGGCTTTGCGGGTCTGGCTGCAGCACTCGAAGCTTGTAAGACCTGTTCGTCAGTCGTCGTACTTGATAAGATGAGGACTCCCGGCGGAAACTCGGCAATCAGCGGCGGGCTCGTGGCAGCTGCAGGCTCCCCGTTACAGGAAAAGGAGGGCATAAAAGACTCCCCGGCACTGATGCTGGAAGACATGCTCAGGGCCGGCCTGGATTTCAATACTCCCGCTCTTGCGAAGATTGTGGCCGAGAGATCCACCGAAACACTGCTGTGGACAATCGAAGAACTTGGTGTCGAATACAAGCCGAATCTGAACCATCTGGGAGGGCATAGTGTCCCCCGTACCTATAACACAACAAACACCTCAGGATCAGGGATTATAAAACCAATGCTGGCCAAGTGCAGGGACAAAGGCATACCCATACGTCTCAAGATGCTGCTTCAGCGTTTCATTGCTGATGAAAAAGGGGTTATCCAGGGTGTCGAAGTGCGGAAGGGATATCTCTTCCCCAACGAGGCAAGTGGGGAGACATGGCGGATAAGGGCCAGGAAGGCCGTTATTGTCGCCACCGGCGGCTTCAGCCAGGATATCAAGTTCCGTCTGACACAGAACCCTATTCTTACACAGGAGATCGAAAGCACCAATCAGCCGGGGGCAACCGCTGAAGGTCTCGTGGCTGCGCTCAAGGCGGGTGCAACCCCGACTCAGCTCTCACTGATCCAGCTTGGACCGTGGGCATCGCGTGATGAAGAGGGCTTTGGTGTCGGTTCCATGTTTTCAATGCTTGCCGGATTCCCCTATGGCATCCTGATCGATCTCAAGACCGGCAGGCGGTTCGTCAATGAACTTTCCGACCGCAAACTTCTCGTTGATGCAATGCTGAATACCGGCAGAGAATCTTTGGCGATTGTTGACAGCGTGGGCGTGAAATATGCGTCAACCCTGAATAAATGTCTGAAGCGTGGCGTAGTAAAGCAGTATGAAGCCATCGATGAACTGGCGCATGCAAACCGGATTCCTCTTGCCGCACTGCTTGAAACGATCAGAACATATAATGAGAATGTGTCAAAAGGGGTGGATGAGGATTTCGGGAAGCCCATACCCGACGACCTTTTTCCAATTGAAAATCCCCCGTACTATTCCATCCGCCTGATCTCAAAGGTTCACCATTGCATGGGCGGCATTCAGATCAACTCGAGGGCACAGGTGTTAAACATAGAAACACACCTGCCGATCAGGAGATTTTATGCGGCAGGAGAAATTACCGGCGGCATCCACGGGGCCAGCCGTCTCGGCAGCAATGCAATCACCGATTGCCTGGTATTCGGCCGTATTGCAGGTCGAAATGCAGCAAAGGAGCGCACGCGAACATGATCTGCCCTGTCGGTGCGATCTGTTGATCGAGGCAGTCCTCGTTCTGATACAGTAACTGATCATATGATTGGTTTTATCGGGTATATTAAAATACCCGATAAAACCCCGATTGATCCCCTACGATAACCCTTTTCGCTAGTGTATATTTCTACCCGAAATGAATCCCATCATGCAGAAGAAGAACAGCGGTAGAGTTCATGAACCAGATCAAGGGGTTCATGTGACAGTACTTTCACACTCCTCCGTTCTCAAGCCCCTGCACATGCCTGCCAGATCACGCGGAAACTCAGCCGGTCTTCTTCAGGAAACCCACATTGCGGAACAAACTCCATGTTCATATTCCAGAGATCAGGAAAATTCACTCTCGATATTGTCCTGCATGTGCAGCGGGCTTATTTTTTCCCCTGGGCTTTATGAAAGAGGAAACATCAGCGCCGATAGATCACCAACGGCTGGAATGTATCCAGCGTAGACCAGAAAATATTATAAGAAGGGAGAGTTTAGCCATGAAGAAAAAGAAGAATGCATCAGAGACACTGGGCGGAACTTTGGAGGCAGCCACTACCAGACGTGATTTTCTCAAGAAGGGAACCATTGCCGGTGCAGTGGCAGCGGGCGGTCTTATGACGTTGATGCCCGGAAAGGGTGAAGCAAGGACTCAGCCGGTTCCTCCGAAATGGGACAAGGAGTACGACATCATAGTGATCGGCAGCGGGTTTGCAGGGCTTGCAGCGGCAATCTCCGCCAAGGAGGCAGGGGAAGACGTCATCATCCTGGAGAAGATGCCGGTAAACGGCGGCAACTCAATCATCAACGGCGGCCTTCTTGCTTCCGTGAATTCAAAACTGCAGGCAAAGGAAGGCGTCAAAGACTCCGTGGATATCTATGTCAACGACCTCCTCAAGGCTGGACGAGGGCTCAACCATGTTGAACTCATCAAGATGGTGGCAATCGAAGGGTCTGACCTGCCTGAGTGGACGGCGGAACGCGGTGTAAAATGGAACCCGACGCTTCAGCACCTTGGCGGCCATTCAGTGCCGAGGACATTCCTTACTACAAATTCCTCCGGTTCTGGAATTGTGAAGCCGCTGACCGACTATTACACCGGCAAGCTCGGAGGGAAGTTGCAGAAGAAGACAAAGGTTGTTGGATTCGTGAGGGAAGACACCGATGCAAAGCCGAATGACAGGGTGCTGGGTGTTGCAGTGCTCGAGAACTATGCATTTGACTTCAAGGCAACAGACGGAGACAGATCGAACACCTCGGGTAAAAAGAAGTTTTACAAGGCGCGCAAGGGTGTTGTGGTTGCCAGCGGCGGATTCAGCCAGGATCCCTTTATGCGTGGAGTTCAGCAGCCGGCCCTTGCCAAGCCTACAGATCAGATCGACAGCACCAACCAACCAGGAGCCACTGGCGAAGTAATGGAAAACCTGTTCAAGATAGGCGCCGTTCCGGTGCATCTGAGTTGGATCCAGAACGGTCCCTGGGCCTCACCGAATGAAAAGGGTTTCGGCGTCGGCTCATCATACCAGATCGCAGCAGGCTTCAGGTTCGGTATCATGATCGACAAGAAAACGGGAAAGCGGTTCGTCAATGAGCTGGCTGACAGGAAAACACGTGCCGATGCCATGTTCAAGGTGATTGGAGATCCCAAGAAGCCAAGCTACCCCTTTACCATTGCCGACAGTGATGAAGGTGTACTGGCCGCGCAGACTCTTGACAAGTGCCTGGAGAGAAAAGTTGTTTTGAAATTCGACAGTATCGAAGCCGTTGCAGAGCACTTCAATGTACCCCTGGCGCCATTCAAGGCACAGATCAAGGAATACAACGAAGGAGTAAAGGCGGGCAAAGACGAGTTCGGTAAACCCATCGACAAGTTCATCAAGCCCATTGAAAAGGCCCCGTTCTACGTGATGGAAGGCGTACCTAAGCCGCACCACACCATGGGAGGCGTTATGATCAACTCAAAGGGCGAGGTGCTCGACACGGAAACCGGCAACCCGATCCCGGGACTCTATGCTGCAGGAGAGGTTGTCGGCGGACCTCACGGTGCAAGCAGGCTCGGAAGCTGCGCCATACCGGATTGTCTGGTCTTTGGCAGGATCTGCGGGAAGAACGTTTCCAAGCTGAAAGCATGGTGATAATCAGGTATAACCCCTGACCCCATAAACAGGTTTGAGGCGGCACCAACGTGCTGCCTCAAACCATTGCCCCGGTAACGTACGCATCACTTTGAACCCGGCAAAGAAGATGACTCAAGTGGTGATATTTTATCCTGCAGGTACCCTGAAAAACAGGATATCAGGAAGAGATTTTTGCGATAGTCACAGATTCAATCCGTCCATCTCAGCATCATCGTGCCTTTGACTCTACGATAGAAATATTTTTTTACTACCATTATCGGGTATTTTTTCTATACAATCCAGTCATTCTATCCGAGGAGTAGAATATGAACAGTCTGTTATACATTGTCTATGGCATCGGAACTGATTCAATAGGGCTGGTGGGTGAGATCACAACCCCCATAGCACACATCGGCGGCAATATCGTTGACATGCGCCAGGATGTCCTTCACGGGCTCTTTACCATTTACCTGGTGGTGGATCTGAAGGAGGCATCGCTGTCGGTCGAGCAGTTCTCCCGTTTGTTGGAGAAGATCTCGGACGACACCGGGTTGTCTCTATCCATGGAGAAATATACACCGATTCCCCGAAGCGCCGAGAGGACGAATATGCTCGTCACGCTCGTCGGGCAGGATAAACCAGGCATCATCGCGGCAATTACCGAGAAACTCGCCAGGTACAACATCAATATAGAGACGTCCGATGTGGTGGCCAGAGAGGATATTTTCCTCATGGACCTGCTTACCGATACAAGCCAGAGCGCATTGCCCATGGATAATCTCAAGACGGTTGTCAAAGAGATTATGCAGGCC